>NZ_CAUSFQ010000041.1:0-11149 GCF_963530955.1 Lancefieldella parvula
CTTACCATGTCTGGCTTCAAGACAGCACTAACCGCACAGGATGGGTCTACCATCACTGATGGTACTTATGTCTTCAGGAACAACGCAGGTGCAAGCGGCTCGCGCGGTATTTCTCTTGGCGGAACCGTTAGCGGCAGCACCAACAAGAACAGCGTTACCATCACCGCAGACGATAAGAGCAATACAAACTTCTTTGAGTCTGGTGTCACCTTTGAAAACGCTACTATCAAAGTAACTTCACAGGCTCGTACCTGGAATGACGCTCGCAACCTCAACCTTAGGAATACAGACCTTACCGTTGAAGGCTTTGGTCAGACTTTCTACGTCAACCAGCTCAACATGAATGATTCCACCCTAACCATTAACCCATCTTTCTGGGGCCAGACGGGCATGACCATCCAGGGAACTTCCAATATTGTTAACTCCACCATTAATGCTAATGCTGGCTCAACTTCTGGCATTTCTGTTGGTGTAGCTGGTGGAACAGTAAACGTTACCAACTCAACCCTTAACTTCACTAACGGTGGAACTGGCGGTCTTAACGTCAACACTGGTGATGTCATCATTAACAACTCCACGATTAAGGGAGACGGTCGTAACTCTGGCGCCCTCTTTGGAGCCCAGACTAACGGCTCCATCCAATTCACCGGAAACAGCCTGGTAGAAACCCCTGCTACCAAGAACTCCGATAACGGAGCTGGCCAGACTCGTCAGAACTATAACGTTGTTGGCGGCTCTTACCTGATCAAATACGCACCAAGCTACAACAGTGGCTTTGGTAGCACTATCCCTACAAACGGTGCAGCTAACGGCAACGAGGTTCTCTCGCTCTTTACCCTTGCTGACCCATCAACTAACTCTCTGAGCCTCATTAATGCTAACGGAGCAACCTATACCTACCCAGTTGCTAATGCTTCAAGCGATGGTCAGAAGCACGTTTGGGCACCTGCCGCAACCGTTACCTTTGACCTCAATACCCCAGGCGTTACCGGCGTCAACCCAACATTTGCTGACGGCACTACTGCTAACAAGACTGCTCTTGCTATGCGCGGCAACTCTCTTGCAACTGCTTCTTCTGTAGCAGAAGGCTCCACTACCCTACCTGCAGATCCTTATGCAAGTGGTCAGGAGTTTGACGGCTGGTACTACACCGACGCTGCTGGTACCGAGCACCAGTTCACCGCTGATACCCAGATCACCTCTGACATGACTGTCTATCCACACTGGAAGGCTAACACTGCTTGGTTCTACGTTAGGTATCACAATGGTAATGGCGTCTCTGTCATTGACCGCGTTGCTACCAACGCTAGCCGTACCGTAACGGTCCGTTCTGACGCTGAGGTCAACAACCTCGACAATAACTTCAATATCGCTGGAAAGACCTTCAAGCGTTGGACCACCCAGGCAAACGGCGCTGGTGACGAGGTTGCAGCTAATTCCAACCTGGCTGTTCCTGCAGGTACTGATACCGTTGATTTGTACGCAGACTGGGAGGAGCAGCACCTTACCGTGTCCTTCTCGGCAAATGGTGGCACCTTCTCTGCAAACAGTGTCTTTAAACAGAACCCTAACGTCTTTGACATCACCACCGATGCAAATGGCGGAGAAGTAGCAACTATCAAGACTCATCCAACTGTTGCTGAGCAGACTACTATTAACGCTCTTCTACAGAATCTCAGTGGCAATACTTTGACCACAGATACTGCTGGAATTGCAAGCTCAACCAGCACCAACACTAATACCGCTTATACAGAGATTGCAACACTAGAGAATTACGTTTTGGATAACACAGATGAACCAATAACTTTCCTTGGTATGGTTTTTGGTCACAACTACCACTACTGGTTCACTGACGCTGCAGGCAACTCCCCTGCAACCATTAACGGTGGCGCAACGCTTACTAACGATGTCACCTACTATCTCAAGTGGAAAGAAGATCCTTCCATCCAGAAAGTAGAGCTTACTAGCGATCTTCCTGCTGATATGTGGAGTGACTCTCAGAGCAACACCACTCAGATCAAGGAAGTTTCCAACAACCAGAGCTTTAGCCTTACAGGCGCTATTGACGCTACTTCCGTCATTAATCAGATGAGCGCTTTTGAGAATGGCATTGCTGGCGGCCTCGACGACCTAACCAAGATTACGCTTTCTGGCACAACTTCTACCTTTACTGCAAAGCTCACACTTCCTGCTGGCGTTGTTGTCCCAGCTAATCCAACAGTAACCACCTCTGGCCTTGGTGACCTCTTTGAGGTTACAAACGTTTCCGTCAACGGTCAGGAAGTTACCGTTACCCTGAAGCTTAAGGGCACGTACACCAACTACAAGCAGCTCAAAGACGCTGTCGAGACAGTTGGCAAAGACGATGCAGCTACCGCAGAAATTGCAAGACCTCTTACCGTAACTGTTGATGGTCTCACACTTGACCCAACTCAGGTAACCAATGGTCAGGAGCTCACCGCTACAGGTACTCTTACTGGCACCTTTGAATCTTTTGCAAAGAACACCGTCACCAACGTCACCAAGAAGTTCGAACTTTCTTGGAACGGCGTTCAGATTGCTGCGAGCAGAGACCCTCGTGGTGCCGGCATTCAGCAGACTCTTATTGTGAACAACCCAATTGAGATGAACCTTCCTGCAGATATGCTTGCTGACGAGAATACCGAGCATGACCAGGTCGTCACTATGAAGGCAGGTTCTACCTTTAACCTCACTGGTTCAATTCTTGCTTCCTCTATCCAGGAGCAGATGAACAACATTGAGCGCGCCTACCCTAATACCAACCATGACACCATTACTCTGAGCAACCTGAAGTTCAAGTTCACAGCAACTCTGACTGTTCCTGAGGGAATGACTCTTCCAAGCAACCTTGATGCCAACACCATCCAGGCCTCTAACTTTGGTAGCGGCTTTAAGGTCAGCGATGTTCAGGTCAACGGTCGTACGGTTACCGTCACCTTTGAGCTCAGCGATCCTTCCTCCATTAGAACGTACTCTGACCTCGAGCGCATTGTTGATGAGGCAAGTGCCAACGATGGCTGGATGAAGCTCACCATTCCTGGCGTCACCATTGACTCCAATGTTGCTGCAGGCACCCAGCTCACCGCTGTCGGCACCGTTACCGGCTCCTTCAGTGCTATTGCTGATTCCGCAGCTGGCAACCGCAAGGTCTTCTCGTTCACCTGGAATGGTGTCCAGTGGCCAGATGGTAAGGACGCCGTTGCAACTGATAACGACACAATCCAGCTAACCATTACTGTTGCAGAGGATGAGACTCCAGAGACTCCTTCTACTCCAACTAAGCCATCTAAGAAAAAGAAGCAGAAGACTCCATACACCGGAGATGCTTCTGCTGCAGCACCTCTTGCTGCACTTCTCGCTGGTATGACCGCTGTAATGACTTCACTTGGCATTACTAAGCGTCGTAAGAATAAGTAAGAAAGAAAGTGATTGGTTCTGTATCGCTCTAGTTAGGATGTGCTATGAAAAGTAAGGCAAGGATTGTAGCGGGGTTGCTTTTAGCTGCCGTTGCATTCGTCGCAGCATTGCTGCCCAACCTTAGCGTAGCTTACGCAGAAGACACCACAGGTCTTCAAATCAATGCTCTGAGCATTGAAGATGCGTCGACTCACGCCCAAGTTGCTGACCTTCTTGCAGGTCAAACCCCTGCTCTAAAGGCGGGAGTCACCTACGCCTTGAATGTTGGCTACACAATCCCTGCCTCGCTGCAGTTCTCGCCAACCTACCTCAACGTGAGGTTTGGAGACGGACTCTATGTCACAGGTCTTCCAGGTGCAACGTTTACCGTTGGTGGCATCTCAAACACCAGCTTCTCTGACCTGGTTACCACACCTACGGGAACGGGAACCCTTCCTTACGGCTATCCTGGCGCAAGTTCCGAGAAGAACCGCAGTGGTGATTTGGTCTACATGACCAATAACAGCCTTACCCAGGTTTCTTCCAGGGGAGAAATTCAGTTCAAGCTTGATGACGCTGTTGAGAACCAAAGCGCAAGCCAGGTTATCGCAAATGCAATTCGTGTTAGCTTGAGCACCGCTGCAACACAAAACATTGATCCACATACCTCATCTGTTACTGCAGCTGACGCTATGACCTACGGCTTCTGGGCTGACCAGTCCACCGAGGTTCTCTCTAAGGGTGGCACTACCTCTACCCTGCAGGTTTCTACCACAGGCTCTAAGGTACTCACCGAGGCAAACAGCAAGACTACGGTTCAGGTTGTCTATCCAAGTGATATGGAGCTTGTTGGTGTCAACGAGACCAGCCTCTACAACACCCCAGGTACCATCGTCTCTACTACCGATGATGGCACCAATAAGACAGCAACAGTTGAGTGGAACGAGCCAGGCTCTTACGCAGGTACCCCAACCTTTAAGCCACAGATTAAGGTTCCTGCATCAAGCACCAGACCTAACAACTCAACCTTTAACGTCACCATTAAGAACCTCACTATGTCCGTTTGGAATGACACTCCAAACGTCAACCGTACCTCTGCAAACGCTTCTTCTAATCTTACAGTTACCGTAATTGACGGTCTTAACCCAGAGCGTCTTACCACACACGCTCTTGTCGACACAGCTCCTAACTGGGCATACAAGAAAAACGATACCTACAACGTTCGTCTTGGCACCTACCTCATCAAGAACGAACTCTCCACAGACACCGCTCCAAAGACGCTCGAGATGACCATCGATCAGAACCAGACCGCTATCATCCGCGGCGTCACCATCCCTTACAAGGCTGGTATGACCTATGGTCCAATCCACTGGACCGCATCGGACGGTACGAGCGGAACTGCTGATCCAAGCATTCTGCAAACCTCTGGTGTCTCCGCACTTATCACCAACACTGCCCTTGGCCTTGATATCAATACCTCCATCACTTCCATCAAGGTTGACCTTGGTCCAATTCTTGGCGGATACGATGGCATTAGGCCAATGAGCGATCTTCTCGATACATGGAATCCAAACAACAAGCATGTCACTGACGAGTACTACGGCTGGAGTTACATCTCCAATGGCGTTTATGGCTCTTGGAAGAAGGGCACCAACGCCGACGTTGTCACTAACGTCAAACTCTACAACACCGGTACCACTCCTGACGCAGGCGTTACGCTGACCGCTAAGTCCGGCGCTCCTAAGGTTCTTAACGGCGTTGGTAGCATCAATAAGACCCAGATTAACGGTGGCGAGACCTTCAAGATTTCTGGTCGCATCGACGACGCAAACTGGGACTGGAACCCTCTTCAGGAGCCAGTGCTCTACGTCATCATGCCCGAGGGCTTTACCTACAGCAACCTCACCGTTTCCAATGGCACGCTCAGCGCTCCTGAGTTTGTAGGAACGTACGATAAGGACGGCGTGGCTGTTAAGGTTTGGAAGTACACCATTGATGTTGGCGACGAGACTCGCGGTCAGTATCAGCCAGACTTTACCAGCAAGAACATGACTCTGAGCATGGATGTCCACACCACTGATCTTGCAGGTAAGGGCATTTACCACATCAACGATTTTGTTGGCATTACCACCAAAGACTTCAAGGAAATTGGTGCTCAAATTAAGTCTGAGCACTGGGACCGTAGCAACTGGAACACTTCCCAGTACACCAACTTGTTTGGCAACAGCGTAAACTCTGGCGAGACTATGGTTTCTCTCTCCGAGCGCCCTGGTATCAACATCGCACAGGCATCTGCTATTGCCGCTGCATCTACCCTTTCTGTAAAGGACGGTGTCTCTGGAACCGTAACTGATTACACGTACGACTCCGCTAATCCAGGCGCAACTACCCCTGTTATGCAGCGCGATGACACCGCTACTGTCCACATTGCTGTCCGCAATAACACCGGCAACACCGCAAATACCACTCAACTGTTTGTTCCATTGCTTTCCAAGTCTGCAAACCGCGGTGCTGGCATTAACCCAGAGGGCGCAACTCAGCTTCCTCTGACACTTGAGGGCGTAAGCTCTTCTTCCAACTTCTCTTACCAGTACATCAAGCTGAACCCTGGTGTTACCTACACTGCAAACCATGCTCCACAGCCTGGCGACTACACCGTAGTCACTAATCCTGCTGAGGCCGACATGGTGCTGTTTACTTCAACGCACGCACTTGCTGCAAATAGCGGTGGCTTTGTTGACGTCACCTATAAGGTTGCCGATAACGTAGATGCTTCCTACGACGGTAACCGCAGTGTATTCAGCAGCGTTCTTGACTACGACATTGCTGGTAACCACTCCACTCGTACCCTCTCTACTCACGCTCTAAGTTATGCAGGCATTGACATTACCATCAAGAAGATTTGGAAAGACAACAATAATGCAGCTGGTAAACGTCCAGCTCCTGCTGCCTTTGGTGCTAATAACCTAGAGCTTACCAACGATAAGAACTTTGATACCAGCGCAATTACTCCTGACGTTACTGATAACGGAGATAATACCTACACCATTGTCTACAAGGGCCTTCGTAAGTACGTTGACAACACAGCAGCAGATACTATCTCCTACACCATTGCCGAGAACCCTCCTAACTACTATTACGCAGAGAGAACTCATATCTTCACTGCCGAGCAATACACTGAAACTCAGACGCTCACTAACGAGTATCGCGTAATGCCGGCTATCGTTAATCCATCTGTCAAGAAGGAAGTTACTGGTGATGTTCCAGTAGAGATTCATCCTGGCTCGCCATCGCCTGCTTCTCTTCTGGACTCCCTTCTCAACGGTGGCGCTGCTGACGTTGCAAACCCACCTGGTGCTGGCAATGACGGTCTCAGCGATAGCTTCATTGATGGCCTCATCAATGACTTCCTGGAGAATGGCTCCGAAGACGAAGCTGACGCTCCTAACGTCTTTGTCTTTGAGCTTAGGCGTCTTGATCCTTCTTCCCCAATGCCTGAGGGCTCTACGGGAGATACCGCGCGTACCCGTAGAATTCTTGCTGGTGACGCTGAGTTCAAGAGCATCACTTTTGATCAGCCTGGTACCTACGTTTACACCATCAAAGAGATTGAGGGCAATCAGGACATCGACTACGACAAGAGTGTCTACACCCTCACATACACCGTTACCGACGATGGCTCCGGACAGCTGCAGGCAAAGCGCGCTCTGAGCAAGACTGCTCCTGACGGTACCGTTACTGTCATCGATCTTGGCGAGAATAACGATGTGAATGGCGCGGTATTCACCAACCACTACCCAGAAGAGGGTACTGATTACCTTTATCACACCGAGTACATCGAAAAAGACGTAACGGGTGATATCCCTCACTTCTATCCACCTAAAGCTGGTGAGCCTTCTCCCGCATCTCTCCTCAACGATGTTGAGCCTGTAAACGAGCCAGACGTCTTCACTTTCACGCTAACCCGCGATGATTCTTCCTATCCAATGCCCGAGGGCACCGAAGGTGATACCGCTTCAACAACCATTTATATCAACGGTGCCAGCTCATTCGGCCAATTCAAGTTTACCGAAGAAGGTACCTATACCTACACAGTCCGCGAACTTACCGGCTCCCAGACTAATGTCAGGTACGACAAGACCTACTACAAGCTAAAGTATGTGGTTTCTCGCAATGAGGATGGCAAGCTAGAACTCAAGCGCTTCTATACCAAGATTAATCCTGATGGAACGACCCAAGAAATTACCGTTGCCGAGAACTGGGAAACAGGTATTAGGTTTGTCAACCACTACGCGGACCCAGAGCCAGCAAAGCATGCTCCATCTGTCACTAAGATTGTTGAGGGCGGCTATCCTCGCAATATCGAGCCAGATACCGGCACTCCTGGCATGACGACAACCGCACTTGGTGGCACAAGAACTACAACCGAGGATGAGGACAACACCTTCACGTTTACGTTGAAGCGCACCGATCCTTCTTACCCAATGCCCGAGAACTCCACCGGCGACACCAAACAGATAAAGATTTTGCTCCACGGAACCGCTTCATTCGGCGAGATCACCTTCACTAAGCCAGGAACTTACACCTATACCATCTATGAGGAGATGGGTACTCAGGGCATCAAATACGACCAGTCCGTCTACACTCTCACCTACAAGGTAACCTACGACGGAGAAGGCCATCTGAAGGCCGAGCGCACTATGACCAAGACTGACGAGGACGGAAACGTCACTACCGTTGACCTTGGCGAGAATAACGATGCAGTTGGCGCAGTATTCACCAACGTCTATCCTGATCCACTGCCAGTCAGGGACTATCCAGTTGTTCAGAAGGTTGTTACTGGTAACGCACCAGATGCTCCAACCGACTATCCATCAGTTCTCCCTGATGATAACGGCGGCAACCCACGCACTGCAACAACTCAGGATATCTTCAAGTTCACGCTCACCCGCAACGATCCTTCCTACCCAATGCCAAACAACGCAACAACAGATAGCGTTGAGACTTCTGTTGATGTTTCTGGCGATAATAACTTCGGTGAGCTAGTCTTTACGCAACCTGGCACCTATGTTTACACCATCAAAGAGGTTACCGGCACTAACCAGAGGGTTACTTACGACAAGTCCGTCTACACCCTCACCTACACCGTCTTTAAGAATGATGATGGTGAGCTTGATTTCACCTATCACATTACTAAGACCGCTGAAGATGGAACCGTAACAGAGATTGATCAGTGCGAGTGCAGAAGCACGCCTCCTCTGGTCTTCACTAACGACTATCCAGAGCCTGAGCCTCAGCCAACACCAGATCCTGAGCCAACTCCTGAGCCTGAGCCAACTCCTAGCTCTGATCCACACAAGCCTTCTAAGACTAAGAAGAAGCGCGTTCTGCCAGACACTGGCGATGTCGCTGAGCTTGTGATTGCTTCTGTTGGCATGGTTGCTTCTGGCATCACCGCTCTCGGCTTTGCACTAAGGGCCCGCAAGCAGAAGTAAGACCTAACTGCTAGAGCGATCTTCTCGCCCACAAGGAAACAGCCGCCTTCACAAGAGGGCGGCTGTTTTTCTTGGACAAGACGTTATTCTCGCCAGAGGTTACTCCCCTAGCATGGTTTGTAGGTCATAGCCAAAGGACTTAACAAACTCGTAAGCGTCCTTCTGCCAATCCTCTTTGAAGACACCAGGGGCGGTCTCGAAGAAGCTTGAGTCCATGTAGCGAATAATAATGAAGTTGCTGTTTGGCTGGTCAAAGCCATTGCCCCTGCTGAAATCGATTCCGTGACCAGTATTTCTTCTCATCGCGGCCTCAAGAATAGGAACTGTAAGCTCGTTGACGGGAACTACGATATCTGCCCTATCAAAGAAGCCACCTTTCTCTTTAGTGAAGACAAAGAGATTGTTGAGTGCGCCACCTGCAACGCACTGAACTCGGCGAATATCAGAAAGCTTGACCTGATGCTTTGCGCCGGAAATTACGCCGTTTGCGATTGTGATCTTTTTCTCTTTGAGGCTAAATCCGAGCTTAGTGTTTAACGTATCAAGGTTATTGGGAAACTCAGTAGTAAGCTTATTGGCTGCAAAAGCGAGGATGATAGTCTTTGTATCTAGGATGTTGTGTCCAAATCCACGAAGCTTAAGGTCTGTGTCAATGCTAACGAGATTATGGCCGTCGTTATCCTTAAAGGTAATCTCGTAAGGACCGTTCGAGCTGCAATAGTTCAGTAAGAAGGTTGAACCGACCTCTGAAAACAAAACCTTGACCTCTGGCTTACCATTACCTGGAACATAAGCCAGACCATCTTTTGTAACGGTATAAGAATACTTATCGTCGCACTTAATTGATACCTGTCGATCCTCAAAAATACTTCTCATATACCTTTTACCTCCACGTTTTGCAGTACAGGAAATAACTAGGAACTACCTTAAAATTATATCGTGTTGCTGGATAATTCTTTGCTGCACGCTAAGTTTTCGGCGGATGAAGATAACTTGACGTTGGCAAAGCCGTCAAAATCGTTAGGGTAATTTGATTTCTGCATAATAGACTCTGTTTATTCATAATCATGAATACCGCAATTTTAGGGTACTAATTTTAGTGCCCAAAAAGGTAAAAAAGCCGTTTAGTTGGGAATGAAAATTGAAATTTCGTTATTTGATGCCCAACTAAACGCATTTTTTACCATAGTTAAAAGTTTTTCCTGGGCAAACGCGTATGCAGAAAAATGTAACCCCCAACTAAACGGCTTTTTTACCACTTGGCGCTAAAACAGAAGTGAGAACTTTACAAAACACCAGGATAGCAATGTGACCGCATAGTTCTGTGCCGCACATACGGTGGCCTTGGCTTCTTGGTGGCTTTAACGGTTTTGAGAGCGCCACGCAAAACAGGCTCCTGGTTTTACCAGGAGCCTGTTTTTAATCAGCTATCAGCGTGTTCGGAAAGCCGCCTAGCTATTAGCTGTTCTTCCTTCTCAGAGCAACACCAAGACCACTCAGGGACAGAGCTGCAGCTCCAACGATTGAAGCAATGCCTGAGGTGTCGCCAGTGTAAGGAAGACCTGGTTTCTTAGGCTCTGGAGTAGTAGGTGGCGTGGTTGGAGGAACAACAGGAGCAGTGTTGGTCACTGTGAAACCGTCGTCCTGATTACCTGTGATCTGGGTTGTGTAGCCAGAAATAGGAGTCTCGGAGATGGTGTATGCGTACTCGTGACCATCAGTCTTGTCGTAGAACTCAAGGTTGCTGAAGGTGTGCTTCCAGTCGTCAGCCTTGGTGATGGTTACCCTATCAACCTCGACACCATCACGATACAGAACAATCTCAGCGGAATCGCCTTCCTGGTTCTCCCAAACCTTGGTGACCGGAATATCGCGAGTCTTCATGTTGGTGTTGGTTACCACATAGTTGGCAGCGTCGCCAGTAATCTGGGTGGTGTAGCCGTCAACTGCATCCTCAGTAATGGTGTAGTTGATCAGCGCGCCATTGTTGTACTGGTTAAGGTTGCTGAACGTATGCTGCCAGTTGTCTGCAGCGGTCAGAGTTGCGCTCTGAACCTCAACGCCGTCAGCAAGCAGGTGAATAGTTACGCTGGCAGCAGGTGCTCCAATCCACTTCTTTGTTACTGGAACAGAAACCTTACCTTCAATGGTGTTGGTAACTGTAAGCTCAGTAGCTGAAGAACCAGAATAGGAAGATGTGTAGTGAGCAATTGGATCTTCCTTGACGGTGTACTCAA
>NZ_CAUSFQ010000042.1:0-10912 GCF_963530955.1 Lancefieldella parvula
TTTGCAGCGAGTGCTCAGAAGACCTAGACGAGGGGTATGGATGGGACTTCTGCCCTAACTGTGGCGCAAGGGTGGTGCGAGATGACTAGGTTAGGATACGTCTTAGAGGAACGTAACGGCACTATTCATTTCTTCGAAAGTAAAAATGAATTAGTAGAGTTTGTTGCGAATGAATTAGAGCAGCAAAGTATAGAAATGTACGCAACAGAGACGATAGAAAGGGCTGACGGCTCTCATATTCGTTGGTATTTCTATAGGCAGAGCGACTCAGAGGTGGTGCGTGATGAAGCCTAATACTTGGAACTATCGCATTCCCGTTGTGACAGAGCGCAAGCCAACAGCAGATGAACTGTACTTGCGAGCGTTAAAGGCAAAGCATGAGTGCATTATCGGATATAGGCACGCCGGTTGTTCGTGGACTTATACCCCTTTTCAAGAGTGCATGAAAGAGTTTGACGAAACAGTCGAGCATTACAAGAAGCTGGCGTGGAAGGAAGAGCGATGAAAGAAAGCGAATACGTTGGTGGTACTGACGGTTTCAGAAAGCTTTGGTTCACAAACAAGCCAATCGTTAGATGTCGAGATTGCAGCCACCAGCATTACAATCCGATTTGTGGCTACATCTGCGATAACTTTGGCTTCGTAATCCCAGAGGATAATTTAGACGGCTTCTGCGCATGGGGCGAGAGGAGCGATGATCATGATCGAAATTAAGCCACAACATGAGGTGAAAGCACGCAAGTCGCACCATTGCTCGTGGTGCGACAAGGAGATACGTACAGGCGAGAAATACATAACCTCTACGCTTAAGGTTGACTTCATTTATGAGTGGCGCGAGTGCAGCAGGTGCAAGTCTTACGTAGACGAGATGTTTGATGACAAAGTGTGGGGCGATTACGACCCCGAATACGGTATAGATCAGCAGACATTTTGGGATTTCATGGCTGAAAAGCACTATGACGTATGGTGTGAGTGGCAACATGCGGACGAGAAAGAACGGCAACGAAAGCGGCGAAATGCAGCGATGAACAACCAAGAAAAGGAGACAAAATATGATTCCACATTTAACTCTACCTCAGAGAATCCTTGCGTGGGTTCTCTGGCACATTGAAGCTAGACATGGTTGGGGAGCTGGTTTTGATGCTGATGACCCAGAAGGTCCTGAGTGGCTCTTGGGAACCCATTTTGCCTATGGAGGACCGATGTATACCTACTCACTTTTGCGTGACTACTGGTATATAAAACGCGCAAGAGCTGCAAAGAGAGGGAAGCGAGAGTGAGCAAACAGAAACAGATACAAGCTAAGAATTAAGGAGTAGTAATGGATCCTGTTGAGAAAGCTGTGGACCTCATCAAGCGTTACGCCTTATTGGCATATTTGAGCAATGGTAAATGCCTCGGCTCTGATATTAAGGGCAAACGAGTGTACCTTTCTAGGCCAATCACTAACGTGAAGAATTACAAAGGATTGTTTACGTTTGTTGAAGAGCTTGCCGCACTTGACGATGCTGAGCAGATCTATAACCCCGCTGCGCAGATTCCTGCAAGTTCTAGCTGGGAACAGGCAATGCATCGATGCCTTTCAGAAATTACTAATTACGACACAGTAGTACTGCTGCCTGGTTGGAATGCCTCTCGTGGAGCAAGACTTGAGAGTGATGTTGCACTTGCCTGTGGAATACATGTGGTTAATCTCAGTGAAAACAAGATTACTTATGGCCTTTATAACTCGCTTAAAGAGACCCTTGAAAAACTCTTATAAGCAACCTTACAAACAGAAAGGAGGTCCATATGGGTATTGCAGATATTGCTATTCTAGTTTTCTGTATTCTCGCTGGTATTGCTTTTGCTTTTAGCGATTAAATTTTTATTTATTTTTTAATTCCCCATTTTCAAAACCAAATAGAAAGGCTTTAACCATGAAGAAGGTTCTTCAATGGCTGGCTGTTGCTGTCTTTGCGGTGCTGGTATGCGTGCCAGCTCTCGCACAGGCTCAGACCGTGCCAACCACAATCACCAGCTTTAGAGTCACGGACAAAAACAAGCAGGACTTAACCTCGGCATTCACAAACCAAGACATCTACTTGACGGTTTCTTGGCGAGCACAAGGCGAAGTTCACGAGGGCGATACATTCTCGCTTGCTATCCCCGATATTCTCGACTTCCCAGCAACTAACGCGGCGAGCTTCAACATTTACGCGCCCGATGGTGCTGTCATGGCAACGGCTCAAGTTATGCCAGGACGCGTCGCGATCACTTACACTGCGTGGGTCAACGGCAAAGAAAACGTGCAGGGTACGCTATGGCTTGCGGCTCACGTTAAGGCTGACGCAGCAGCAGGAACAACCACGCTAAGGCTCATTGATGAAGCAACGGGACAGGTAGTAGAAACTAGCTTCGAGACAAAGCACTACGGCATCATTCAGCACGAGGTCATTGCCAAATGGGGCGTCAAAACCGACCACGGCACGGTCGAGTGGTCGGTAAGGCTGAACCACGCAGCGGATATCCTCACTAACGTTGTACTAGAGGATACCGCGCAAGACGGCACACGCATTATTCCTGGCTCGTTCCGCTTGTATCGCGTTCATATGGACGCATACAGCAATATTGACCCTGCTAGTTGGGTGCGTGTCAATGTTCCCGAACCAACCATTAACGGCAATACGTTTACGTGGGACTTGTCGAGCGTTGATTTCCAAGGCAACCAGTACTTCATGTACTACGAAACCGAGGGAACGGAGACAGCCTCGAACACAATCCAGCTAAAGAGCCGCGAAACCACGCAGAGCTCACGTTATCAGTACGTCAATCAAGACAGCGGCGGAAACGGCAATGGTGACAATCGACCACAGCAAACTGAGCCGGAGACACCACCGACTCCAGAGCCTAATCCAGGACCACAGCCACAGCCTACTCCAGAGGAGTCTGAGCCAGAGCCACAGCCTAAGCAGGAGCCGTCTAAGCCAGTGAAGAAGGCAAAGAAGAAGGCTGCACTACCTGCAACGGGTGATACCCAAAACGTTGCAGTTGTTGCTGGTATTGGAGTTATCGCAATTATTGTCGCGATGGTAGCAAGCATGCCACTAAGGAGAGACTAATGAACCCTAAAGAAGCAGAAGACAGAGAGCGCCTCGAGAAAATGACGATGAAAGAGATCAAGGCAGTCGCAAAGGACGAGGGTATCGCTCTTGGATATGACGGCTCAAGAAAAGCGAATGCGATTGGCTCGATTCTTGAGTGGAGACGCTTCAAAGGCTGCTACATGGAGCGTTACTAATGAATCGCACCATAAAAGTCAGGAAAAATTCGAACGGTATTTGGTGCTGTCGACTTTACTTGGGAAGAAACCTCAACGGCAAAATCATTCAGCCTTATGCAAGTTTTCCTGCAGCAAAGACGCAGAAAGAAGCTGAAGAATTAGCCAATATGTGGGCTTCTCACATTACATCTGATGGCAAAGTTAAAAGCACTCAGCTTACTGACTTGCTTCTTGAATATGTGTCGATTAAACGCAGGAATGGCGCGAGCCCCAACACTACAAGGCAGCATGAAGGCTTCATTAGAAACCATATCAATGGAAAGCTTGGCAAAGAGGATGTAAGAAGTATTACATCCTCTTTACTTACCGCATTTGAGCAAGATCTATTGAAGAAAGGATTGTCTCGAAACAGCGTAATTAATCTGCATCAGTTCTTGAGAGGTGCATACAATTATTTTGTTTCTGCTGGGATATGCGACTATAACCCTCTTATTAACGTGGCCAAGCCGTCTAGGGAAGTTCATGAAGCTGTCTCTATTGAAGAATGGGGTTTCGCTGGAATAAGCACCCTTATTAATTCCAGAATCACCACAGCTATTCAAGAGAATGAGTTTAATTCCCGTGTTGTTTGTGCATTTGCTGCATGGCTTTCGTTGGTAACTGGAATGCGTTGCGGTGAGGTCTGCGCTATTAGATACAGTGATGTAAACATGTTATATAAGCATATTCACGTATCTGGTACCGTCATTGAAGAATCTTATAGAAAGCCCTACAGGCGAGAATCAACTAAGGGCAAGAGATCAAGAAACATAGCCATTACCGACTCGGACATTAGTTTCATTAGTGACTACATGAAGCTTCAGAAAGCTCATATTGCCTTTGTAGAGTCTTCCACACCACTAATTAGTCTTGATGGCTCTTATATGCGCCCTACAAGCGTCTCGAGGTCATTTACACGCATGAGACGCACTCTCCAGCTGCCACAAGGCATTACGTTTCACTCACTCAGACATACTCATGCGTCTTGGTGTTTGGCAAGTGGCGTTGACTTAAAGACTCTTTCAGAGCGTCTTGGCCATGCTGACCCAGCAACGACATTGAGAATCTATTCTCATTTGCTTCCTGGACGTGACAGGGGAGCGGCAGAAGCGTTTGGAGACGCTCTTAGAACCATTGAACAAAGAGAACTCTAATCGTTCCATGCCTTAAACACTTGTTGCAATTTGTTGCAATTAGCAATTTTTAAGCAAGTTGAATTCTACAAAAAACGTTCATTCAACTTGAAGTTTCTTTTTACCCCTTAGCGAGTGCTAGATAAGAAGTAATTATCAGACAATTAGAGAAAGGCTAGATATTATCATGGCAATTAGTGAAGTCACAAAGGATCTACGCAGGTTGCTTGATGCTCAAAATATTCCTTGGGAAGACCACTCTGGATTTAGTACTGAACGGACTTGGATTCCTTTAGATGATGGGTCAGTACTTTGTTGCCTGTGCTCGTACTATATAACGCCAAGTGGCATTGAGTATGGTGTCACAAGAGGATTTCCGTTAAAGCTTGAGGTTTCTATTATTCATTCGATAGATGATTATTCGTCTGAAGCGGGAATGCCTAAGACGCCAGAAGAGATTCTGGAGGTGCTTGGTAGACATGGAGCGAAGTAAGTACTGTCAAGAGTTGTGTGACGCTCTAGAGCTTTATGGTAAGACCTGGACTGACAGAAGCAATGCTTGTGTTGAGCACATTTACTTCAAATCTCGTGGTAACTGGGTTTCAGTCTTATATGGTGACGATATTAGGGGCTTTCCACATAAGTTTCTCGTCTGGGAAATGTCTAATTACTCGTATTCACCTCGTGTGATGGACGTTGAAAAAATCATCGATAAGTACTTTTAGGAGTTCAATATGTCAATTAATCACGTTAATATCTCTGGAAACCTTACAAGAGATCCGGAGCTCCGCTCTACAGCAGGAGGAACAAATATCCTTTCGTTTGGTGTAGCCGTTAATGACCGCCGCAAGAATCCGCAAACAGGCAAATGGCAAGATGTTCCCAACTTCATTGACTGTATTGTTTTCGGTCAGCGTGCTGAAGCTCTCTCACGCTATATTTCCAAGGGTGCAAAGGTTTCTATTGATGGAAAACTACACTACAGCTCATGGGAAACAAAGGACGGCCAGCGTCGCAGCAAACTAGAGGTTGTTGTAGAGGAGATTGAGTTCCTTTCAAAGTCCCAAACAACAGCTACCACTGCGCAGGGCCAGCCTTCATTCACGGCACCGAAGGCGCCAGAAGAAGAGTTGTACGATTCGGACATTCCGTTCTAAAGACTAGTTAAATTATTTATTAGTTAGGTAGAGCCTTCGCAAAGGGGTCTTGGAGTCATCTGAGACCCATAAATTAAGAAAACTAGGCTAAAAATTATGTAGATTTTGTTGGTAGCGCTCATTAAATTCCGTTACGCTCGATACGCTCATTATGAGATTTTCGATGTGCTATACTTGCTTCGCTTTTCTATCTAAAAGCGTAACGGTATAGCAGAAAGCAGCTTGCGAATTGCACGCAAAGCAATTTCGCAAAGCGGCGGAGAAAGGCTCGCAAGCGTACCGGTTGCGCACCCTTCTATAAAAAATTAGAGGTTATTCCGCTCAACAATACAATAATGTTTATAAGTTGTAGAAAACTTGTAAACATAATGTTGAAAACTCTCTATCAAGCCAGCTAAATCATATAATTTAAATAACTACTCTAACTAAACGTAGATACGTTTGGAGAATTATGGATTATAGTGGTCTGACTGCGTCAGAGTTCTTTCATGGTGTAGCAGAAGCATCAAGAGAGAATACAAGAGCACTACAACAAATTATGAGCCTTCAAGAGACAGAAGGGGCAAAGGCACAATCATATTCAGCTGGCGGGAGTAAAGGCTCTAATCAAGATACGATGGCAAAAGTAGATAAGCGTATAGATCTAGAAGCATTGCTGTCTAAAAGAATGAATGACAATTACGACTATATCAATGATGCTTATACGCTTCTTTATGGTGTGAGTCAGCTCGGAGACGGTGGCATATGTCAATTAATGAGCAGCTCTATTTATGCGGACTTACTTCAATGGCGTTATCTTCAATGTCTGACTTGGAGTGATGTGTCTGAAAGACTTCTTACTCCTGTGCGAACGCTACAACAGTTAGAACGTGAAGTCTTTGAGACAATTGATGAGGAGAATTACATCGAGAAATTTTTGAAAAATAAATAATATTTTTTGCCTATTATGCTTGCAATATATATAGTATGTACTATAATAATAGATAGCAACAAGGGGAAAGGAGGTAAGTTGTTTGAAGCATTCCTTGTTACTGTCTTAGCAAACGTAATAAGTCATTTTATTATTCAAAGTTTGCAAAGAAAAAGGACTTCTCAAAGGCCAGGTAAGCATTTTAAGAAGTCCTAGACAGTCTCAAAGGGGGTTACGAAAGTAATCCCCTGCGAGGTGTATCTTTAAGTATACGTGGAGGTCAAGATGATTACAATTAGTTTTGCTGGTCTTCTTGTAGCGATTGTTGCTGGTACGATTATCGGTCAGCTAATAATCTCTTTAATTGAAAAGAGACAGCATGGCAGTAAGTAAAGCTCAAAAGAAAGCTACTGCTGCATACATCAAGCGCTCAGTAAAGATTAAACAGCTTAGGTTTTATCCTGGTGAGTATGAGCTTTATGAGTGGGTTAATAAGCAAGAGAAGCAAAATGCTTACATCAAAGAACTCATTCGTAAAGATATGGAGAACTCGAGAAAATAAGCTCTGCATACTCTTGCGCACTCTTGCGCGGTGTTTTGTGATATTATGTACAGTAGCGTTTTACGCAACAAAGGAACTAATAAGCGTTCTGGTTATGAGCCAGGGCGCTTTTTTGTTAGGCGGGTGAGCAAATGAGTTACAACATCAGACGCTCATATGCTAGAGATCAGTTGCGAAAGCAGATGATTGCACGAGAAGATGTGTGTCACATTTGCGGTATGCCAATCGATTACTCGCTTCCCGCTGGTGACCCGATGAGCTTTGAGATGGATGAGGTCGTACCTGTCTCAAGGCTGCCTCTTGAACAAAGACGAGCTGCCGCATGCGACCCGGAGAACGTGAAAGCAGCGCACCGTATATGCAATCAGAAGCGCGGTAATCGAATGATGGACGAGCTTAAGGGTAATGCACTACCTATTGTGAGAACGCGTCTGTGGTAGGGGGGTATACCCTCCCACAGCCCCAAAAAGACGCCCCTTGGCATAGTCAGAATATAGCGAACCCTCAAATTTTCCACAGTGAAGTGAGCCTGAAAGGAGGTCTTAATGGCCAAGAAACTAGTCACTATTTGCAGGGAAGGCAGTCGGTATGACATCTATAAAGCACTGCAGATAACTATGGCAAAGAAGCTAGATGATTGTGAGTCTGGCCGTGATTTTGCAGCCATTGTAAAGACATTCGTCCAGGTAGTTGACGAAGTCGACGTAATGGAAAAAGAGAAGTTACTTGCAGCTAAAAAGCCAAGCCCTGCTAAACGAGCCAGAAAGACATATCTCAAAGAGGTCTCGTGATGCCAAGGCGTAAAAAACGTGTTGGAAATCAAAAACCGACCTTTGAACGCATTGGAAAATATCATCATTCTGATGCAAAAGCTTGCATAAATATGTTTTCTCATTACGGGTTTAAGCTTGATGATGCGCAAAAATATGAGCTTGAACTTTACATGGCTAAAGACGCTAAAGGTATGCCGGCGGCTGAAACTATTGGTGCAGCCAAGCCACGTCAAAATGGCAAATCGTTTGCCGCACGACTCTATGGAATTTGGTGTGCGGCGATTTGTGGAATGGACGTTGTCTATTCAGCTCACAATGCTGATACCGTTGACGAGTTCTTTGATATGATTGTGAACCTTTTTACGGACGACGAGACATATCCAGACTTAGCTGAACTTCTTCTTAAGGCTTACAGGCAGCCTGGAAAGCAGTATTTGCTCTTTGATTGTGGACATTATAAAAGTGGCAAACGCGCAATCGGAAGGCTTAAGTTTTCGACTCGCACGACATCAAAGGCACGAGGAGGTACACGCTCGCTCATCATTATTGATGAGGCGCAGGAGCTTACAGATGCTCAATTGAATGCCATTTTGCCAACAGTCTCTGCATCTAAAGATGGTTCTCCTCAAGTCATTTACATTGGAACTCCGCCAGACCCAACCTGTAGAGGAACGGTATTCAAACGAATGCACGATACAGCTCACTCCGACAGTCCTGGCGAGGCTTGGTGGCTTGAATGGGCCGCAAAATCGGTTCCGAGAGAGGGTGTCAGCGATGAAGAGGCACTTGACCTTGCCTATGAGACTAATCCGGCGCTCGGCTCTCGAATTACGGAAAGAGCGGTACTCAATGAATGGCATCAGATGACAAAAGATGGATTTGCTCGTGAGCGCCTCGGTTGGTGGTCAACGCTCGATACTTCAGTTGAGTATGTCGTCAATGCAAATGACTGGAATGAGTGCATAACAGAAGAGCCTTATGACGATGGTCTTCTTGCTTTTGGAATCAAATATTCGCTCGATGGAAAGAAAGTAGCAATTTCAGCAGCTCTAACTCAGCAAGATAACCCAACAGCTTATGTTGAGCTCGTAGATATCGCAGACGCTTATGGTGCTGGTCAAAACCTCGCTCAATGGATCAAGGAACGTGAGAGTCGCATTGCATGCGTTGTTATTGATGGCCGTTCTGGCGCAACTCAGCTGGCCGAACGCTTGCAGGAACTGCGTTTTCCGAAGCGGGGCATTGTTCTTTGCGATACAAAACAGGCCGTAGCGGCAGCTTCAAGATTTGTTGATGAAGTTGGAGCACACAGCATATGTCACGTCCCCTCTCCAGCACTGGACGAGTCTGTTACAGGCTCGTCCAGGCGTGCAATTGGAAATAACGGTGGCTTTGGATTTGGAGATTCTCCAAAAGCAACGTGTACCGCTGCTGAGTCTGCGGCACTTGCACTTTATGGAGTTAGGACCACTAAAAGAAACCCAGCTAGAAAGCAGGTAGTCTGGTGACAATTGGAATTATTCCTGTTGCAATTGCAACAGCGGCTGGACTGAGAAAAGAAGATAGGCAGACAGTTTTAAATCTCTGTGCAGTTTACTCAAAGACCCTTGCACGTAATCGTTTGCGTGATGGCTACTATCTCATGCATATAAAGCCTCAGCAGCTCGGTATTTCTGTGCCTGACGGCTTAAGAAACTTGGAACAGGCTATTTCATGGCCAGCAAAGGCTGTAGACGCTCTCGCTGACCGTTCTCAGTTCGATGGTTTTACTTGCACGGATGAGGATACTGCCAAGGAATTACAGGCTATTGTTCGTGAAAATGCCCTCAAGCGACGCTATCGTAAGGCCGTTAAAGGTCAACTTAGAAATTCCTGTGCGTTTCTTACTGTTACCGCTGGAAATGTTGATGTGGGAGAGCCTGCGGTTATTATCTCAGCATATTCTGCAGTGTCCGCCGCCGCTCTTTGGGATGAACGTTTACACCGTATCCACGCTGGCATTGTCGTAGTTGATCGTGATAACAGACCAAACCATAGAAATGCTCCAACGTGGATTAATGTCTTTACCGATACCGATATTATCCGTATCCGTAGACCACTCGACTCGACTCGCTGGGTTGCTGAATACATTCCGCATGGAATGGGCCGATGCCTCATGGAGCCTTTGGTCTACGAGGCAACGCTTGACCGTCCATTTGGTAAGTCACGCATCACTCGAGCTGTTATGGATCTGACTGATGATGCAATGCGCTCAAGCGTACGTGCTGAAGTTGCAGCAGAGTTTATGACAGCACCTCAAAAGTATCTTGTTGGTGCTGACCCAGATGCTCTCAACAAGCTCTCAAAATGGGATGCATATATTGGTTCAATCTTTGCGGTCTCAAAAGACGCTGATGGCGATACTCCAACGTTCGGCCAGCTGCAACAGGGTTCAATGCAGCCGCATATTGACTATATGCGCTCGCTTGCAGCTCGTTTTTCCGCTGAGACCAATGTTCCAATCTCAGAGCTCGGAATTGTATCTGATAACCCAAGTTCAGCAGAAGCAATCTACGCCGCAAAAGAGCCTTTGGTCGTTGATGCTCAAAACCTTAATGCCGATAACGGTGAAGCTCTTCGAGATATTGCTCTTATGGCGTTGGCAGTTAAGAGAAACATATCATTTGCTGAGGTGCTTACAACAGAGCCTAATATCACGGCTAAATGGCGCAATCCCGCAATGCCGTCAATTGTTTCCCAGGCTGATTCCATGCTCAAGATTGCTCAGGCTGTTCCATGGATTGTCAATTCTGAGATTCTTCTTGAGGAACTGGGCTTTACGGATGACCAAGTTCAAAGGCTTGAAAGTGACAGGGAAAGAGCGTCAGCACAAGAGCTTCTTAGGGCACGCTTTGCGGCTAAGGCTACAAAGACCCCGGCTGATAATCAAGACTTGCTGGACGGTGTAATTGATGAGGGTAAACAAGGATAGACTTACTCGATACAGAAAAGAGCTTGATTCAGCCGCAGACGATGCGGCTGAATTTATGTCTGACTATTATGATGCGCTCAGAACTGCTAATCCTAACTCTTCAGT
>NZ_CAUSFQ010000043.1:0-10617 GCF_963530955.1 Lancefieldella parvula
GCCCTTGGGAAGTCTACCATCACCAAACGTTGCACTTGCTTTGAGAATTCAAGCCCAAAAATGACCCCGAAGTGGTAAAAAATGCGTTTAGTTGGGGTTTACAGAAATAACGGGATTCTATGCATCGAGTCTACCTGCTGTTTTGCTTTGGACAAATAATCAGAAATATGGATAGAATTTGCCAACTGGTAAAATGTAGATGCAATTTTTCTGAATACTCCATTTCATCCCCAACTAAACGCATTTTTTACCCAAATTGGACCCTCCCAAAGAGGTACTCATTTTTCCTATGCAAAATCGCGAATATCACTAGCAAAATATGCACGCAGCGAATATTTGCACCAAAAATTATGCTAATGGCAAGAAATCGCAGGTGAAGACCACCTGGCGCTCGCGCCTGCCGACGCAAACCGTGTCTACCTGCAGCTCAGCAGCATCGCGCGTCCGCACGCTGCCCGCACGTCGCCCGCGCTCTGCCCGTACCCACTAGCCTGCGCATAACCGTTGACGGCTTATACTGCACGCCTACAGAAAATCTAAGTCGGTTTTGTAAGATTTTCACAATATTTCGTATAAATTGTTTTCCCGTGTGGAATAACTAATAGCGTTGGAAAAGGGCGCTTGGCGCCAATATCGGGCTTGGCCCGAAAGGGAGGTTTTCATTATGAATTTGAAGCCACTTGGAGATCGTGTTCTGGTAAAGCCTGCTCCAAAAGAGGAGAAGACATCCTCTGGTCTCTACATTGCATCTGCAGCTCAGGAGCTTCCTCAGCGTGGCGAGGTCCTCGCAGTTGGAACTGGCAAGCTTGATCAGAATGGCAATCGCATCGCTCTTGATGTTAAAGTCGGCGACCAGGTATTTTATGGCAAGTTCGGCGGCACCGAGGTCAAGGTAGACGGCGAGGAGCTCCTACTTCTTCGTGCTGACGACATCCTTGCAGTCCTCGAGGACTAATCGCTCGTAGCTCGTTTGCTCTCAGCTCGTTTGATCGTAGCTTGTTTGCTCGCAGCTTAGTCGCTTGCATCTTTGTTCGTCCGCTTTTTACTTGTAAGTTCAGCTATTTTGGAGGAATACCATGGCTAAAGATATCGATTTTGGTACAGACGCTCGTGCCAAGCTTGCTAAGGGCGTAAACACCCTGGCAGATGCCGTAACCACCACCCTTGGACCTAAGGGTCGCTACGTCGCATTGCAGCGTTCTTACGGCGCACCAACCATCACTAACGATGGCGTTTCCGTTGCTCGCGAGATTGAGCTCAAGGACCCAGTAGAGAACATGGGTGCTCAGCTGGTCAAAGAGGTAGCAACCAAGACTAACGACACCGTCGGCGACGGTACCACCACCGCAACCCTGCTTGCACAGGTCATCGTTAACGAGGGCCTCCGCAACGTTGCAGCTGGTGCAAACCCAATCGCAATTCGTCGCGGTATCGACAAGGCTGTTGAGGCTGTCGTCGCTCAGATGAGGGGCATCGCTAAGGAGGTCTCAACTAAGCAGCAGATTGCTTCCGTTGGTACCATTTCCGCAGGTGACCCAGTCATCGGTGGCAAGATTTCCGACGCTATGGACGTTGTCGGCAAGGACGGCGTCATCACCGTTGAGGAGTCCCAGACCTTCGGCATCGACATCGACACTGTTGAGGGTATGCAGTTTGACAAGGGTTACGTTTCCCCTTACTTTGCAACCAACAACGAGACTCTCACCGCTGAGCTGGACAATCCTTACATCCTCATGACCGACAACAAGATTTCCTCCATCCAGGACATCCTGCCTATCCTTGAGGCTGTCCAGAAGCAGGGCGCACCTCTGCTCATCATGGCTGAGGACGTCGACGGCGAGGCTCTGACCACCCTCATTCTCAATAAGCTCCGCGGCGTTCTGAACGTTTGCGCAATCAAGGCTCCTGCATACGGCGACCGTCGTAAGCGCATGCTCGAGGACATCGCTGTTCTCACCGGCGGCCAGGCAGTCATCAAGGAGCTCGGCGTTAACCTCAACGAGATCAGCGCAGAGATGCTCGGTCGCGCTAAGTCCGTCAAGGTTACCAAGGAGACCACAACCATCGTTGGTGGCGCTGGTTCCAAGGACGCAATCGATGACCGTATCACCCAGATCAAGGCTGAGATTGAGAACACCACCTCTGACTTTGACCGCGAGAAACTCCAGGAGCGTCTTGCTAAGCTTGCTGGTGGCGTTGCAGTCATCAAGGTTGGCGCAGCTACCGAGGTTGAGCTCAAGGAGATCAAGCACCGCATCGAGGACGCACTTCAGGCAACTCGCGCGGCTGTCGAGGAGGGCATCGTCGCAGGCGGCGGCGTCTCCTTCCTGGCTGCTTCCTCCGTCCTTGACAGCGTTCAGACCTCTGACGCAGACGAGAAGATCGGCGTTGAGATCATCCGCAAGGCACTTGAGGCTCCAGTCCGCACCATCGCTAACAACGCTGGCTTCGAGGGCAGCGTAGTTGTCGAGAAGATCAAGGCACTCCCAACTGGCCAGGGTCTTGACTCCGCTTCCGGCCAGTATGGCGACATGATTGAGATGGGTGTTCTTGACCCAGTTAAGGTCACCCGCACCACACTCCAGAATGCAGCTTCCGTTGCATCCCTCATCCTCATCACCGAGGCAACTGTTTCCGAGATGCCAAAGGACACCACCATCGAGGAGTCCATTTCTCGCGCAGCTGCTCAGGGCGGCCAGGGCGGCATGTACTAATCCGCACCTCCAAGGAACTTCAATCGGGTCCAGCCTCTCGCTGGGCCCGATTTTTTCTTTCGTCACAAAAAACTTGGCGAGAAACCCGTCTTGTCGTAACTGCAACATTTTCCCGCTCATTGTCCATTAATCGAAATCGTATGAATGTGACGTCATTTGAGAGGAATTATTGGTCGCTACAGGTTAAAATGTTTATTTGCGACCGCGGCCACACTGCTGTTGCGACTGCGACTGCATCATTAATTCGCCACGCGCCAAAGGAGAGGAGGCACCATGGCTCAGAACCAGAATCGTAACGAGGAGCGAGATTTTCTCGACGACCTCATTGATATCCAGGATTCCCTGCAGGTGCTCTCTAACCCGCTCGACGCGCTGATGGGAAGCCTGTCTATTGACCCAAATTCGGACAAGCCGTTCGAACCAATGGACTACAAGGAAATCCCCTGGTCAAACGCTAATCGCTGCCTGAGGTGCGCCTCGGGAAAAGCCGAGGCATGTTCTCGCTGTCTTGACGTTTGTCCAGCTAATTGCATTGATATCCATAACCAGTCCGTGCGCATCGACGACGAGGCCTGTCTGCAGTGCGGCCTCTGTGTTGCCGCGTGCCCAACCGAGACGTTCAACACGCGTCGCCACACGTCCCGCATGCTGTATGACCAGGTAGCTCGCGCGGCCTCCGCGTACGAGCAGTGCTACATCACCTGCACGCGTGCTCTGGCGAGAAAACCTGAGGGCAACGAGATTTGCCTGCCTTGCGTGGGTATGCTCTCGGCCGACATTTGGTTCTCGATCCTTACGGACTTTGACAACGTAAGCGTTTACCTGCCGTTAGGTGTTTGCGACCGTTGTCGTACCACTACCGGTGAGGAAGCATATACCCAGGCCATCGCTACCGCTGAGGAGTGGACGGGCGCCACGGTTGGCCTTGAGGTCGACGGCAACAACCTCAACCACAACTTCACGCGTGCGTATATCCGCTCGCAGTTCATCTCTAACGCGATGAGCGGTGCAGAACGCCTGGTATCTGCGTCGACGCCTGTTCTTGCGGGCGCCAAAGCAATCGCTGACCGCATCAACTCGCATGCTCGCTCTCTAGACAAACTCCAGACGCAGCTTGATGACGTGATGGGCCTGCGCACCACCGACATGAGGCAGTCTATGCTCACGCAGGATCGCCGCCTGGTCATGGGCGCCTTCCAGCACGATCCAGACCTGGCTCCTTACGTGAAGCTCGAGGCTCCTATCTGGGATTCCAGCAAATGCACCGTTTGTGGCGACTGTAAAAATACCTGCACAACGCATGCAATCGACATCGATGAGCGTGGCAAGCTGACCATTAAGATGCCGTTCTGTGTTAACTGTGGCGCCTGCGAAATTGTCTGCCCAGAGCCCGGTGCGCTTACGATGGTGCCTATGAACACCTCTGAGCTGGTTGTTCGCGACCGCAAGGCCGAGGAGACCGAGCGTCTTGAGGCTTTGGCTCGTCGCAAGGCTCGCTTCATTTTTGAAACTGGCAAGGAGCAGCTCAAACACTTGGCGGACTCGATTACCGAGGACTCAAACGAGAGTTCTACCGCCACCGCACAACAACCTCCAAAAGAGGATAATGGGGAGTAGCACGCGGCTGCTAACACAGAGCACAACGCTTCTAGCTCCACGTTCTTCTCGCTAGAAACGCAAGTAACCGTAACCGTCCACCGAAAACAAGAGGACTCACATGTCGCTTTCAATTGGTATCGTTGGCCTGCCAAACGTTGGTAAATCTACGCTGTTCACCGCGTTGACCCGCAAGGGTGGCCTGGCTGCAAATTACCCGTTTGCCACCATCGACCCTAACGTGGGCATTGTTGACGTGCCCGACGCAAGGCTCCAGAAGCTGGCCGAGATTGTCAATCCTGGTCGTATCATGCCTGCAACCGTTGAGTTTGTGGACATTGCTGGCCTGGTCAAAGGCGCAAATGAGGGCGAGGGCCTGGGCAATCAGTTCCTGGCAAACATCCGCAACACTGACGCTATCTGCGAGGTTGTTCGTTACTTCAAAGATCCCGACGTCATTCACGTTGAGGGTCGCGTCAATCCTGACGAGGACGTGGACATCATCCAGACGGAGCTCATCCTCGCTGACCTGGGCACCATTGAGCGCGCCCTGCCTAAGCTGGAGAAAGAGGCCAAGCGCGATAAGGATCTCCAGCCCAAACTCAACGTGGCAAAGCGTCTTCAGGAGTGGCTGAACGAGGGTAATCGCGCCGCTGACATGGAGATGACCGACGAGGAGCGCCTGGCTGCTCGCGATCTCTTCCTGCTTACCATGAAGCCAATCCTGTACGTCGCAAACGTTGACGAGGACATGCTTACCGAGCCTGCTCCTGTTATTAACGGCGTTCAGTCCATCCCTGTTTGCGCAGGTGTCGAGGCTGAGCTTGCTGACCTTGACCCAGAGGAGGCTGCAGAGTATCTGGAGTCCCTGGGACTTGAGCACTCCGGTCTGGAGACGCTTGCTCAGGCAGCATACAAGCTGCTTGGCCTGCAGAGCTACTTCACCGCTGGCCCTATGGAGGTCAGGGCGTGGACCGTCCGCATTGGCGCAAAGGCTCCCGAGGCCGCCGGCGTCATCCACTCCGATTTTGAGCGCGGCTTCATCAAGGCTGAGGTTGCCAGCTACAACGATTACGTTGAGCTGGGCGGCGAGGCTGGCTGCAAGACTGCGGGCAAGCTACGCATCGAGGGCAAGGAGTACGTGGTCGAGGACGGCGACGTCATGCACTTCCGCTTTAACGTCTAAGCCACAAAACTGCTGATAGTTAACATGAAACGGGCGAGAAGATCGATCTTCTCGCCCGTTTTTGTGTGGGGTGGGGTAGCGCGCTGTGTGGCGCACGCCGTAGCGGGCCGCGCGTCGCGCGTCGCTGCGGGTCGCGTGTCGCTGCGGGTCGCGTGCTGCGAGCCGTTAGCGCTTTGGGGCCTGATCGGTGCCCAGAACCACGGTGATGTCCACGTCAGTTGGGTAGGAACCGTCGTTTGCCTTGATGTTGGCGGTAGGGATGTCCAGTGCTTTTGCAACGCCAACGGCCTTTGCCAGGCCCGTACGCGTGCCGTCGTAGATGATAATCGAGTCGGTTGGATGCTCCAGCGAGCTGTCGGCGTAAGCGGTGTAGCCCTTAGTCTTCAGAATGCCAGCCTTCTGAGCTGCAAGCCCTTGAACGTCGGTGCCATTGAGCACGGCAACTTCTCCGGTGTAATCAGGCTTGATGCTGTCGGCCGAAGAAGTGTCGCCCGCAACGGTACCAACAATACCTGCAGTTTCGTCGGTACTTGCATCCTCCAGAGGAGGCAGCGCCTGGTTTACGCGATCCATCATGGTCTTCCAGGCGCTCTTATCGACAATCTCATACCACACGTCATCAATGAGCTCGGACGTCGTGGGCGTACGCGCGGAATACATATCCTTGGATGTATCCATGCCCCTGAATGACATGGCCAGTCCCACAATATCGGTAACGTTGAAGTCAGTAGTCACGCTCTCGGCCATGGTGGACACGGCACCCGACATAGAAACGGGGTCCAGCTGCAGGACTTTCTTGGCAATGGCCGTCAAAATCATGCGCTGGTTAGCTGCGCGGTAGAAGTCGCCTGCGCCGTAGTTGTCGTATGCGTGGCGACTGCGAGAAAGACCAAGCGCTTGCTGGCCGTTGAGCTGCTGCTCGCCGGCAGGAAGGTCGATGCCCGAGTATTGCATGTCAGAAACAGCAACGGGCAGGTTGACCGTAATGCCGCCGATAGAGTCCACAATCTTGGTGAACGACTCAAAGTCTACTTCGGCATAGTGCGAGATGTTGACGTTTGCCAGCTTGGAAACGGCCTCGACCATTCCGGATGCGCCGCCATAGCTGTATGCGGAGTTAATCTTCTGTTTTCCGTGTTCTCCCAGGTCAACCATAGTATCTCGGGGGATGGAAATTAGGGTGATCTTCTTGTTCTTAGGATCTACGCGAGCCAGAATAATAGTGTCGGCGCGGAAGTTTGCGTCGGAATCGCCCCAGTTCTCTGCACGTCCCTCGTCCTTATCCACGCCCAGAAGCAGCATGTAGAACGGGTCGGATGGAGCAACCTGTACCAGCGTGGCCTGCAGGTTTGCGTCCAAGCCCTGTCGGAGCTTTGAGTTGGTATCCAGCATCCACCACGCAAATGCTACGCCTGCTACCAGCAGCAACGTTCCCAGGATGCCCGCAAAGATCTTAAGACCACGACCGCGAGAAGATCCTTGGCGCTTCTTGGAATATGCACCGACGCCTTCGGCGCGCGAAGGCGCATGGCTCACGGCACCCGCTCGATGTGCAGCAAAGTGGGTGTGTTTTTGCTGCTGAGCTGGGGCTTCTTCAGGCCACTCGTCACCGACGTTGGTCTGACCAATGAGAGGCTCGCGCGTAAACCTGGAGCCGTGGGATTCGTGATTGTTGCGAGCAGAACTTGCACCTGCGCTTCGAACGCTGCCCAGCGTGCGAGGTTGATATGCGCCCTGATTATAAGCGTCATAATCGTCCTGTGCGAAGTCCTCTGTATCGTACTCAGGGGTATCTTCGTACCTATCACGGCTGTTGTGACCGTGATTCTGAGATGAATGTGACCTTCTGGCCATTGGGGCTCCTTTGTGTTTAATCTGCGTTTTGCCCAATGCGTTTTGTCAAACATCTACTATACGCAATTTTGCGTCTTTGTGCTGCATAGAAACAAACCTGCCACAAAAAATCCCCGCTTCAACGTGTGAAGCGGGGACGAGTGCGAGAAGTTCATGGAGCTTGGCGCGAGAAGTACGAGCAACTTTTGCTCATGGCGTTACTTACTGCGCAACGCTGTCTTACTTACGACGATCCTTCAGAGCATAGCCAAGCGTCGTAATAACGCTGCCCACGGTAGCTACTGCAACAAGAGCAATCTCGGAGAAGTCGCCAGTCTCAGGAAGCTTTGGCTGCTTCTTCTTTGGCTTCTTTGGAGTCTCTGATGGAGGAGTTGCAGGTGGGGTGTTTGGTGGTGTATTTGGTGGGGTAGTAGGAGGAGTGTTTGGTGGAATCTCGGTGTTGGTAACCGTGAAGCCATCAGTCTGGTTGCCCGAGACTGCGCTGGTATATCCAGCAGGAACGTTCTCTTCTACTACGGTGTAAGCAATAACGTGACCGTCTGTTGCATCGTTGCGGAGAAGACCGCTAAATGTTGCAGCCCAGTTATTGGTCTGGTCAAGAGTGACTGTCTCGGTGCTAGCAACGCCGTCTTTGTAGAGCCTGACGGTAACAGGACCGCCTACAGTTCCCACCCATGTCTTGTTAACTTGTACGTCAACTGTTGGGGTCTTCTCGTCCTCAACGGTCTTAATAACGCCGGTGGTTGCAGAAACGGTGAGGTTATACGTATCGGTATTGAGCTGGTAGCCAGCAGGAGCGGTAATCTCCTGAACATTGTAGGTGCCAGCAGGGAGCTTCTCGGTGGTAGCAGTGCCATCTTCACCAGTGGTAATAGTCCAGGTCTTGGTTGGATCAGTGGTGCTGGTCACCTTAAAGACTGCACCCGCAAGCTTGGTGTTGTGGTCGTTCTTATCCACCTTGATGATGCGGATACGAGCGATGATGGTAGAAGTACCTTCTCCGCCGGAAGTTGCGTTGCGATATACCCAATCGGAGCGGTACTCAGGGTTGTCAGAGTACATGGTAATGAGGTTACGCAGGGCAACACCAGGTACATAGGTGGTGCGATAGGTGAACTTAAAGCTCTGACCGTTGCTGAGGTCTATGCCAGAAAGGTCAAGATCAAACGACTGTCCATCAGGAGAAATGGTGAGCATACCTGGGGTAATAGGGATGCGAGTTGCAGTTCCTGGAATGGTTGAGCCGTACTCATCAAAGCGAGCGCTCCAAAGCTCAAAGGTTCCTGGAACATAGGTAATCTCGGAAGGAAGGTCGCCGCCGCCCTGGTCGGATAGCTGGTCGTGTAGACGGACGTTGTGGAAGTTACCACCAGAGTAGTTGATGCGGCCAGTCCATTGAATCTCGTTCGCGTTGCCCTCAATAATCTTGCCCCACTTGGAGAGGAACTCAGTACCAATGGTACCAGGAGCGGTGACGTCAAACGTTACAGGAACAGGACTGCCAGAGACAGTAAAGATAAAAGATTTACCGGTACCTGTCTGAACACGCTGTGAATCAATGGTAAAGCCAAGTCGAGCGGTACCGCGCAGGTCAGTGTGGTTGTTAACGTAGTTGGTGAAGACAACACGCATGTTGCCACCAAAACCATCGGTACCGGGGGTGACGTGAGCTACTGCCATGACCTCGCCGGTTGCTGCATCGGTGATGTTAAAGGTAGACGCAGGATGAGCTGCGGTAAACCTCATCTCGTTAGGGAGGGTGACGTCAAAGTAATCGCCTGGCTCTACGTTAGCGTTTGCAGAGGCGTCCCACGTCATAGCAATGGCATACACATTTGCCTTGTTAACAACGGTAGTTTGATTGCCAAAACGATCTTCAACCCTAAAGTCTGTAATGGTTGCAACAACCGCTTTAGGGGTTCCCGTAGCAGCTTCGGTGCTTGCGGTCTCAGCAAAAGCTGATTTTGCAGCAAGCGGAAGCGCAAGGGCTAGCAAGAAGACAAAACTTAACAGCTTAAACAGTCGTTTGTTCATCAGGACTCCTTTGCAATAGATACGTCTATTCTCACCTATTTCAAAGAGAATTTATTTGAGATTCTGTATATATTTATATAGCTTTTTTAAAGTTCAAATATTTATGCAGGTACAAGGAATTTATCGGTTCTTTTTCTGATACCTTTTAAATAAAGTACAGCTAAATTCACAGGTTCTTCACAATTGTTCACAACGAACATCCTACACTATGTGCAGCTTAACGTAATAAAAATGGATAAATATTATCTCTAATAAATTCAAATGCTGGACATTAGTCACTTTTTATACGTGATTCCGAATAGGTCATTTTTCTATATGCAATTAAGGAGACGAGAAGTTCTGTGGAGTCTTGCAAAAGAGACGGTTTTCTCGCCAAAAAAAGAACGCCTTGCCACGAGGACAAGACGTTCTTGTAACGTTGCGTGGAGCTGCACGTCTGTGCAGCTACGACTTTGCGCCAGACTTACTTGCGACGCTTAAGTGCAACTGCGCTGCCCAGTGCTGCCAAAGATCCAAAGAGGACGCCTGCAACAGAAGAGGTATCTCCGGTGTAGGGGAGGTTGGACTTCTTGCGGGTCTTAGCAGGTTTCTCTGGAGTTGGAGGAACCTGGGTGTTAGTGACTACAAAGCCCTGGGCTGCGTCACCCGTAATCTGGCTGGTGTAGCCAGCTACCTCGTCCTCAGAGATGGTGTAGGTAATCTCGGAGCCGTCAGCAGCATAAGCCTCAAGATCCGTGAAGGAATCCTGCCAGTTATTGTCAGAGCTCAAGGTAAGGGTCTTACCGGTGTCAACACCATTTGCTAGCAGGTGAACAGTTACTGCTCCGCCCGCTGCGCCATTCCAGACTTTCTGTACAGGAATGTCTGCATGAGCGTTCTTCTTGTTCTCAATAATCTTGATAGTGCCGGACTGATTGTCAACGTTTACGGTGTAGACAGTAGTGTCACGCACATAACCATCTGGAGCGGTGATCTCTTCGATGGTGTAGGAGCCGGTAGTGAGCCTCTCGGAGGTTGCAGTTCCGTCGGCACCGGTAGTAAGGGTCCAAGAATCGGCTGGGTTAGCAACGCTTGTCACCTTAAAAGTTGCGCCTGGAAGCTGGGTAGTTGCGTTGTCAGCGTCAACCTTGATGATGCGGATGCGGCCGACAAGATTTCCGATTGCGCCGCCGGAGTTGCTTGGAGAGTAGTAGGTAAAGCCAATCTCGCTTCTTGGAGCACCGCCAGCGTTGG
>NZ_CAUSFQ010000044.1:0-10348 GCF_963530955.1 Lancefieldella parvula
AACTTCATCTAATATGCTTAAACATGAATAGACATATATAAAAAATCTAACTACCGCTAAATTCCGCTTCTAAGGAACACACCTATGACAGATATTCTGCACAATTGCGGCCATATTACACATCAAATGAAGATAATCTGCACGTTTGAGGTATTTTCAGCGTCATGTATACGTCTTTTTGACAGATTATCTGTCATAGGTGTGTTTTGGAGGTCCGAAATTTGCCTCCTGAGTCGATGACGAGAAGCCCCGATTTTATCGCAAGTCGTACACCTGCTGTTTTATGTGATTGCATATTTTATAAGTTCGGATATGTATATAAAAAGTTTCATGGCATCTTTTGGATCGCACTTGAGCCACATTCAAGATGTATTTAAGGGCCATTGCCATTGCCATTGCCATTGCCATTGCCATTGCCATTGCCATGGCCATTGTCATTGGCATTGCCATGATATTCGTAGAAATTCAAAAGATATTTGAACAGCTATTTAAGCAGCTATTTGAGCAGCTATTTGTAACCCTTCCTGGAAAATTTAAATCAGCTTAACAGGGATTTAACACCCCTTCTGTTCTACTAGAGCCAGGAGAAGGGAGTATCTATGAAATCAAAGCAAGCTTGTGGTTGGAGCTGCCGCCTACGTGTCCTGCCTATTCTATTTTTGCTATTAGGATGTGCATTTGTAGTCTATGGCGCTTCTCGCGGAGAGGTTCAGACCGTATTGGGAAAAGCGGTACGAATCTGCCTTGAGTGTGTAGGTATTGGTTAGGTGACCTGCAGTGAAATTGTTCTCAGGGATAAAATTTCTTGGAAAGAAAGTGCGAGAATTTATCACTAAAAGAGGTTTCGTGCAGGCATGCGCAACCTTTCTAACCAACCCTCACCTAACAAATTTTGCTAAGGGAACTATCTATACTGGTCCTGCAAAGTCAGTCTGTGTCCCTGGACTTAATTGCTATTCTTGCCCAGCAGCTACAGGCGCTTGCCCTATTGGAGCATTTCAGGCAGTAGTTGGATCTTCTAAATTCAGCTTCTCGTATTACATTACGGGTAGTTTGATTCTCATTGGAACTTTGCTAGGCAGGTTTGTTTGCGGATTTCTTTGTCCATTTGGCTGGGTACAAGATCTTCTCCACAAGATTCCATTCCCAAAAAAATTTAGCACTAAAAAGCTCAAAGCCTTGCGCTATTTGAAGTACGTCATATTAATTGTACTTGTCTGGGCTCTACCAGCTTTGATTCAAAATGCTGTAGGAATGGGAGAGCCTTATTTCTGTAAGTATGTTTGTCCACAGGGAATTCTTGAGGGAGCAATTCCGCTTTCTTTAGCAGATGTCAGCATTAGGGCAGCTCTGGGCACACTTTTTACGATGAAGTTCAGCATTCTGGCAACTGTCGTACTGTTGAGTATCATGTTTTATCGTCCTTTTTGCAAATGGATTTGCCCGCTCGGAGCTTTTTATTCTCTATTCAATCGCATCTCAATTTTGCAGTATCGAGTTGACGAGAAGACCTGTGTAAGCTGCGGAAAGTGTGCGCGTACATGCAAGATGGACGTAGATATTACGAAGAATAATGCAGCTCTTGAGTGCATTCGCTGCGGAGAGTGCATAAAGGTATGTCCTGTTCATGCGATTGATGCAAAACTCCTGTTAATCAACAAGAAAATTGAGCAGTCGGAAAAGGTTGCCACAGCAAAGCACCTGGCTGATTTACAGTCGGCAAGCTCATCAAAGTAAGTGTCATAAAACGTGTATAGCTACGTTTCGTACGTAGAAAAGACAGAAAGGACTATGAAATGAAAAAATTTGTAACAAAATCCCTGACGTATGTCGCTGGCCTGCTTATGGCAGTTGCGCTTGTTGGATGCAGCGTTGGTGGTACTGGCAACACAGGCACAACAACCGCCCCAACTGCCGAGCAGCAGAATTCTGCTGCAGTTCCACCTGAGGCAGCATCAAAACTGCATCTCAAAGATGGAGATACCTTCCCAGATTTTAAGGCAACAGATATCACTACTGGCGCTACCTATGACAACACCGTATTTGGACAGAATAAGGTCACTGTTCTGACCTTCTGGTTCAATGGCTGTACTGGCTGCATTCAGGAGATGCCAATGCTTCAAGAACTTGCTGATACCTATAAGGACAAAGGTGTCAATGTCTTGGGTGTTAACGCCGAAGCCGCATACACGGACGACGCTAAGAAGGAGGCCGTGAATATTCTCCAGAAGCAGGGCGTTACCTACGGAAACGTCGCTCTTGATCCTCACAGCGATGGCGGTCACGTTATCGAAGGCCTCACAGCGTTCCCAACTACTATGGTTATTGACCAGAACGGTAGACTTGTGGGCGATCCAATTACCGGTGGCTCCAGCAAGCTCCAGGGTAGCGAACTTCAAAAGCGCGTTGACCAGGCCCTCGCTCAAGCAAAGTAGGTTATGGAAGCTTACATACCGCTCACGGTACACAGCGAGAAGTACTTCTCGCCGTAGGGTTTAATCGGTTAGCATTTGAAATGTTGTATGAAGTACGCTTGGGCTGAGTCAGTTGAGCTTGGTCCAGGCGTACTCTAATACTTGCTAATAGCATCAAGCTGCATTTGAAAGGGAAGAATTGAAAATCCTTGTAGTGGAAGATGAAAAAGAGCTGCTTGCCTCTATTGGAGAGGGGCTTGAGCTGGACGGTTATTACGTTGATCTTGTTGACAACGGCACTCAGGCTCTTGAAATGGCTCAGCTTGAGCAATATGACCTTATCTTGCTTGATCTTAATCTTCCTGGCATCGATGGGCTTGATTTGCTGCGTACACTACGAGCGGAGCACTCAGAGACCAAGGTGCTGATTCTTTCTGCGCGTTCATCGGTGTCTGATCGCATTGTTGGATTAGATACGGGCGCTGATGACTACCTTATAAAACCCTTTGCGTTTGGCGAGCTCGAGGCCCGTATTAGGACGCTCTTGCGCCGCGAATATACGCATGGAGAAGCGTCTTTGACGTTGGGAGAACTTCGGTTTGACACTACGGCTCGACAAGTTTTTGTTGGAGACGCTCAGGTTAATTTCACCAAGAAAGAACTTGCAATTTTAGAGTATCTGATGCGACATGCTGGAGCGGTTGTGAGCAGTGAAGAGCTAATGACTCATGCGTGGGATAGCAACGTGGACTTATTCAGCAATTCTGTACGTGTTCACATTTTTTCGGTACGAAAAAAGTTACGAGAAGCTCTTGGATATGACCCAATTTCCAACAAAGTAGGAGAGGGTTATTGCTTTAAGAGGGACAGCGATGACTAAGATAAGTGAAATAATCCCAAAGCCAATGCGCTCGATACGTGCCCAACTCACCCTTCTTATGGTGGGCTTATTGGTGTGCTGTTGCGTTGTTTTGACTTGGCTTGTGTATCGTTCGACTTCTGAGCTGCTGGAGCTAGCTGCGGCCAACGCCATCAATCAGGGAGCTCTTTCTATCGTTTTGGATGTAGATGCTATCGAACGCTCTATTTTGTTTGACGCGCTGGGTATCTTGCTTGTTGTGATTGTTGCGGGAAGCTGTGTAGCGTATTTTTTAATTGGTCACTATACCAAGCCAGTTCAACAACTCTCTGCTCACATGAAAGAAATTAGCCCAAATACCTTGTCTGATTCCATTGAAATTGAGGGCGGTGGAGAAGAGATTCAAGAGCTGGTTAAGTCATTTAATCAGATGACTGAGCAACTAGATGAAGCATTTGCAATGCAGAGGCGTTTCTCGGCTAGCGCAGCTCACGAGCTCAGAACGCCAATTGCAGTACTGAGGACCAAGCTGGATGTTTTTAAGAAAAAGAAACGCGAACAGCATGAATATGACGAGCTTGTAACTACGATGGAGACATACATTGACCGCCTATCTTCCATCATCACTGATCTTTTGGAATTTGCGGAGACATCTGAGCTAGGAGAGACTGAGGACGTTTCTCTTGATTCAGTAGTTAAAACGGTCGTGGATGATCTTGAATCGGTTGCTCAAAATAATAAGATCAACATGCAGGTTGACGTACAGCCCAAGGCTCAATCTGAGGCACAGACCTTTATCGTTAAAGGAAATACCAATCTGCTATATCGAGCTCTTTATAATTTGGTGGAGAATGCCATTCGTTATAACAATGAAGAAGGTTCAGTTAACATTACTCTAGAAACCAGGGGTCAAGAAGGCGTGATCATAATTGCCGATACAGGAGTGGGCATAGCTCCTGAGCAAAGAGAGCTTATTTTTGAGCCGTTCTACAGGGTGAATAAGTCACGATCCAGAGAGTTTGGCGGCGCAGGCATTGGCCTCTCGCTGGTTAAAACCATCTTAAAGCGACATGGAGCTTCCATCACAGTCTCTGAAAACAACCCTCAGGGTTCTGTATTTACAATCAGAATTCCACTGGTTGATGCAATGGACTCTGAGTAGCGCTTAACACTTCACATACACTGCTGCTCATGGATAAGATGAATGACAGTTAATGGCGAGAAGTACAACGGCTAGAATAGTTCTTAGCACATAGATGCCCTAGTGATGAAGGGGAGCCAAGCATGGAGTTTATTTTGGATACAGCTGATCTTGAGGCAGTTAAGCAGCTTGATGAGCTTTTGACTATTGATGGAGTTACCACCAATCCTGCAATCATCACTAGAAGTGGTAAGCAACCTGAGCAGGTAATTAAGGAGTTCGTGGAGTACCTGTTGCCTGAGCAAAAGTTCTTTGTGCAGGTTGTTTCAACTGACTATCAGAAGATGCTGGAAGAGGCTCGCTATATATGTGGCCTTCGTCCCGAGAATACCTATGTGAAGATTCCTGTTACCCGTAATGGATACAAGGCAATCAAGCAGCTCAAGTCCGAGGGCCTCGGTGTTCTGGCAACGGCAATTTATTCGGCCGACGAGGCTTTTCTGGCAGCGATGAATGGCGCAGATTACTTGGCTCCTTATGTTAACCGTATGTGCAACTACGGTGATGGCATCGGTCAGGTTTTTGATCTTATGCAGATGCTCGAGACCCATGGGCTGAACTCTAAGATTCTTGCTGCATCGTTTAAGAATACCGAGCAGGTTCATGCGCTCATCTCTGGTGGCATCGACGCGGTCACCCTTCCACCTGATATTGTCTACACCATGATGGATCATCCGGGTACAAAGATTGCCGTTGATGAGTTTTCTGTTGCATGGCGTGAGGCTTACAGCAGGGATACTTTACTGGGGTAGGTTTGCTAATAAATATTGGTCCAGAGGAACAAGACCTCGATGAGCAATCATCGAGGTCTTGTTTTTATGATTGAAAGATTAAACTGAGCAGAAAAATAATTAATACTTTGATATATAAGAAGCTTCCCATTTGCTTCAAAGTGAATGAATCAAATGATATTTGTTCGGTCTTGAAACAGCATATAACCTAATTATGAGGTGGAAATAAAATGAAAAGTCGAGTGGAAAATTTATTTAATATATTGTGCCGGGAAGCTGACCAGATTTCTGTTGAGAAGTTTGCGACGCAGCACAATGTAACCTCTCGAACTGTTTATAAAGACCTATCAACCTTAAACCAACTTTTGATTTCTCAAGGCCTTACTTCAATTCAAAATGCAAGAGGTATTTTGACCTATGAAGCTCCAGTTGAAATTGAGTTTTCAGAGCTGGTGAAAAAAGACGATATTTTTTATCTTGATCCAGAAATGAGAAGACGAGTTATTCTCAATCTTGTCATCTTACGAGCAAGAGAAATATCAATTTCAGAACTTCAGCATGCTATTGGGGTTTCTAAAAATACAATCCAGAGAGATTTGGATGAAATTAAAAAGAGTTTCACTGGAAGTTATTTCTACATAGAGGCTACTCCTTTTAAAGGTGTATCAGTCACAGGCAACGAACTCAAGATAAGAGGCCTTTTTGCTGATAACTTAACAAAAGATTGGCCATATCTAAATGCATTTATAAGTGTGCAGGACAGTGAACGAATCAATCAAATAAAAACTTCAATAGATGAAATATCAAATTGTCTCCAGGTTGAGTATTCGGAAAATGCTCAGCAAAAGTTAATTGCTTACATGCTTGTATCCATTGCAAGATTTAAGGGGAATAAGCTTCTCGGTCTTCCCTGCAACATTGATGAACCGGATTTGCTGGGCAGTCCTGAATACGGTGCAGTAAATAAATGTGTAGATAATTTAAAAGAACTCTATGGTGATGACATTACAGAGGATGAGCTGTATTTCCTTTCAGCAAAATTTAGAGAATCAACTGTTGTTGGGATGAGTGATTACATCTCCGAAAACTGGATCAGGTTGAGAATTTTAGTTTCTGAATTCATTGAAAGAATGGATCAGCTGGTTGCGTCATCGAATTTTGCTAATGACGAAAAACTTTTTGAAAGCATACTCAATCACTTAAGACCTGCATACTGGCGTGCTGTAAGTGGAGAGGCGGTATACAATCCGCTTTTGGAGTATGTGATAAATGAGTTTGAAGACTTATATAGAGCAACAACTGAATCAATTTCTATTTTGGAAAAGGGACTTTCAGTCTCCTTTTCTGATGACGAAATTACATTTCTTACTATGTTCTTCATGGCTTCCCAGGAGAGAACAAAAAGACCCGTCGAATTAAGACCTAAGGTTATCGTAGTGTGCCACGCCGGTGTGGCTACATCTGAAATAGTGTCTTCAAGGCTAGAGTCAAAGTACGAGGTTTCAGTACTTGGAACTTTTGGATCGAATGAAGCACAGAAATGGCTGGAAAGTAACAGCGTTGATTTTGTTGTTAGCACGTTTCCGTTTACGTCTAAGAATGCCAAGGTTGTTGAAGTTTCTCCTCAGTTTGATTTAAAAGATCAAAGAAAAATAGAAAATGTTCTCAGAGTGAGCGAAAGAACTATTTCCCCAGATGAAATTACGTCTATTGTTTCGCAATCGGTTTCCCTCAGTAAATCTGATGAAGAAGTCTTAAAGCGAAAAATTGCAGAGTATTTAGGCTTTTTACCTAAACAAGATAAAGAAGAGAGGTATTTCCCAATGCTAGAAGAGGTCCTTACAGAAGACTTAGTTGAGACACATTATTGTGCCAAAGATAGTGATGATGCAGTTAGAGAGGCCGGAAGATTACTAGTAAAGAAAGGTGTTGCAAAGGAAGAGTACATTGAGGCAATGATAGAAAATGTCCGAATTAACGGAACTTATATTGTCATTGCTCCAGGTATCGCCATGCCTCATGCGAGGCCAGAAGAAGGCGCTTTAGGAATCGGTTTTTCACTCATTACCCTCGATCAGCCAGTGAATTTTGGCCATCCCAAGAATGACCCAGTACAGTTAGTGGTTGCTCTTTGCGCGATTGATCACCAAACCCACTTGAACGCGCTTGCAGATTTGGCAGAGCTTTTAAGTGATGAAGAAAATGTCCAAAAGATATTAAAAGCAGACAAAGCTGCTGAAGTAATTGCAATTACAAGTAGGAGGTAGGCAATTATGATCAAGGTTGTAACAGTATGTGGCGCTGGTGTTGGAAGTAGCATGATGATGCGGCTCTTTACTCAGCAAATTTTAGATGCCGAAGGAATTGACGGAACTGTTGATGCGTCCGACATCGGCTCTGTAGATCCCTCTGCATATGATTTGATTATTACCACATCAGACTTTGCTGATGCACTGAGGGATAACTCTGTTCCAATAATTCGCATCGATAACATGATGGATAAAGCGTATCTGAAAGAGCAGCTAATGCAGCACATTAATCAGATGGAAGGATAGTGTCATGGAGATTTTTCTTTATATCGTCAATCATTATCTAAGCCAATCGGTATTTATCATTGGATTGGTCGTTGTAATCGGAATGATTGCAATGAAAAGACAATGGAGCCAGCTTCTTCCATCTGCAATTAAGGCGATGATTGGCTTCACAATGGTCAATGTTGGAGGACAAACGCTTGGAATGGCGCTTTTGCCCTTGGCAACAATGATTGGAAAAGCTTTCGGAAACGGTTCTGTTCCTGCCACTGATATTGGTACTGCCAGTGCTGAATATATGACCGACCTGGGCACAGAACTCTCTCTTATTTTTGCCTTCGGATTTTTGATTAACTTGCTTTTGGCAAGATTTACAAAATTTAAGTTTGTTCATCTTTCAGCTCATGTTGCATTCTTCTTCGCAGGTCTGATTGCCGCCCTACTTAAGTACAACACGCCTCTTGATTTTTGGGGAATTGTGGCAGTTGGATCAGTGCTTCTTGGCTGCTATATGACCTTCTCTTGCGCGTATGTCAATCACTGCATTAAGGGAGTTAAGGGTGGAGAAGAGATTACCCTTGCTCACTCAAGCTCTACTGGTCTTCTGATTTCTACATATCTCGCGAAAGCTTTTGGTAATAAGGAGCACGATCTTGAAGAGATCAAAATTCCAAAGCAGTTTGCTTTCCTCCGTGAGATGACCATTGCCTTAACGTTGGTAATGACTTTGTTGTTCCTTTGTGTAAGTATCGTCGCAGATCCTACATGGGTTATGGAAAATATTTCTGGAGGACAGGATGTCTTGGTCTATTCAATCCTTCAGGGTATTAGCTTTGGCATGTGGATTACCGTTATTATTACTGGCGTTCGAATGATGCTTGCAGAGATTATTCCGGCATTCCACGGTATTGCAGATAAGATTATCCCTGGAGCAAAACCTGGTCTGGATGTTCCACTGCTGTTCCCAGGCTATCCAACCTGCGTAATCGTTGGTTTCCTTTGCAGTTTGTTGTCTGGACTAGTAGGTATGGTAATTCTCGCTGCAGTTGGCTATCCAATTATTGTTTTCCCAGCACTTATTCCAACGTTCTTTACTGGTGCAGCAACTGCAATTTTTGGTAATGCTCATGGCGGCGCTAGGGGCGCGGTAATTGGCTCTCTTGTCAATGGTTTTATCCTTATTTTTGGCCAGGCTCTGCTTCTGCCATTTGTTGGTTCTTATGAGCCAATTATGCGCATTCTTTCTGAAACCGACTATTGTGTATATGGCCCGCTTCTTGGCTTTATTCTCCATGCCCTTCCATTCTAAGGATCTCTGATGCAAAAGTATTCCAGCAGTAATGAGCATAATAAGCTAGCAAGAAAACTGGCGCTGTATTTGCCACTGGGATATCCGAATTGGGAAATGTTTTACCGTGTCCTTCAAGAAATTGAAGGACACGGTATCGGATGTCTTGAGATTGGATTGCCAGTAAGTAATCCTTTTATGGATGGTGAGACAATCAAGAAGACACATGAGCAAACATTACCAATGTTGAATACTGATATTGTTAAAGAAGAGCTATCTAAAGTCAGGAAGATTTTTTCCTCACGCATTGTTCTTATGACTTATGCAGAAGGTTTAGAAAATTTTAAAGTTAAAGAGTTACCCTATTGGATTTACGATGCAGTTCTTTGTGTTGATGGCGTTCAATCTCGTAATGATTACTCAGGAATTGTAAGAATATTTTCCGAATCCATGTCTGATTTAGAAATGGAACAAGCCATCAATGAATCTACTCATTTTGCATATGTGGTCTCCGCTGCAGGTAAAACAGGGGGAGACTTATCAAGTCAGCATGCGTATATCGAGACGATCAAAAGGCTAAGAAAGTTTTCCGATTTGCCTGCTTTTGTAGGATTTGGTATCAAAGACAATAAGGGTATAGAAGAAGTGCTTTCAAATGGCGCTGATGGAGCGGTAATTGGCTCTGAATTTATTAGGCAGATTGATGAAGATGGCATCACCAAGGTTAAACAGTATCTCTCAAAGTTGACTATTTGATTCTTAGATGATGCTGAGAACTTTCCTGAATCCTATAGGGAATTAAGAAGAAAGTACTAGCTTACTAGTCGCGATATCACGCAGAGAAATGTATACATCACTTTTATATTTAAATTTTATTATTTTTATAGTTAAATATACTGTAATTATATAGAATAATATTATTAGTATAATTACAGAACCAAATGTGCGTAAAGCTTCTTTTAAGGTGTCAATTAGAGTATTCTCATTGATTGAATTTTGAAAATAATTAAAAACTGTAGTGATAAATAAACTTGCCACTGAATTAAAGAAGGAGAAGATTATTCCAATTACAACTGTAGTTATAATTTTAGATATTCTATCAATTTGTACATTAATTTCGTCTAACTTAATCTGACAAAAATTTTTTAACTCAACAAAGTCAATTTTTGTATTATTAGTAAGAGTATCAAATTTTTTATATTTCGATGTATCAGCTTCATTTGAACGAGGAATAGAGATTATGCCATTAACGGATAAAGTAAATAAGACGAGGATTATTACAAAAAGATCGGAAGAGCGTCGTGTAGGGAAAGTGGGTAGGTGG
>NZ_CAUSFQ010000045.1:0-10332 GCF_963530955.1 Lancefieldella parvula
GTAGACGCGCCGGCTGCAGCAGAACCGCTGTTGTGGGCCTCAAGCATCTCCTCGAGCGTGTGCCATGCCAGTTCAGCGCACTTAACGCGTGCGGGCATGTGAGCGATGTCGTGCAGAATGTTGGCATCTTCCAGCTGGTCAAGCACAGCCTCGTCGGTCTCTTCTCCGCGAATCATGCGTTCGAAGAGTTTACAAAGCTCAATGGCCTCTTCTGGGGTGCGGTCAATCATCAGATCGCTCATGATGTCGGCCGACGCCTGAGAAATTGCGCATCCGCTGCCCACAAAAGCAGCCTCGGCAATCTTTCCGTCCTCAATACGCACGGAAAACGTCAGCTCATCGCCACAAGAAGGGTTAACACCCTCGTGGGAGACGGTTGGGTTGTCCATCTGATATTTGTAATCGGGGTGAGAAACGTGGTCCATAAACTCAGCGTTATACAGGTCGTTTGCTGCCACTTATTTCAACTCCTTGTTTTATTTGTTGCTGACCGCACTGCCAAAGATCTTCCATACCTGGTTAAGACCCTCGATCAGCTGGTCAATGTCGTGTTTATCGTTGTAGAACGCAACGGATGCGCGGCAGGTGCTGGACTCGTGCAACTCAATCAGAAGCGGCTCGGCGCAGTGATGACCAGCGCGAATGCAAACGTTGTTCATGTCTAGGATGCTCGAGACGTCGTGTGGATGAACGCCGCGCACGTTAAACGCCACAGCGCCCACGTGGTTTTGTCCCAGCTTAGAGCCAACGATGTCAACAAAGTCCAGCGTGCACAATTGCTGCACCAAGTATCTGGCGAGAAGTTCTTCTCGCTTCTCGATCTTTGCCATGTCCAAGCCGTTGAGGTATTCGACAGCAACACCGGTAGCATAGATACCTGCAGCGTCCTGCGTACCCGCCTCAAACTTCTCGGGAACAGGAGCCCAAACGGCGCTGGTCTCGGTGACGGAATCAATCATCTCACCGCCGGTAAGGAATGGCGGCATGGCATCAAGCAGCTCAGAGCGGCCCCAAAGCACACCAATGCCCATAGGTCCGCACATCTTGTGTGCCGAGAAAGCCAACAGGTCGCAGTCAAGATCGTGCACGTCAATAGGGATGTGGGGTGCGGATTGGGCGGCGTCGACAACCATGTAGGCGCCCATAGTGTGAGCGCGTTTGGCAATGGCCTTGATGTCGTTGTGAGTTCCCAGCACGTTGGAGACGTGTGTGACAGACACAATCTTTGCTCGCTCGGTGATCTTTGACGCAATCTCTTCAGGCGTAATTTGGTACTGCGAATTCATGCGCAGGTACACCAGATTAGCGCCGGTAGCTTTACAAATCTGCTGCCAAGGGATGATATTGGAGTGGTGTTCCATAATGGAAATGACCACGTCATCGCCTGGTTTGAGTGCATAGCGGCCAAGGCTTGAAGCAACCAGATTAAGCGCCTCAGAAGTGTTGCGCGTAAAGATAATCTGCTGGCTTTCTGGCTTGCCGTTTTTATCGACAGCTCCAATGAACTTTGCAATCGAAGCGCGAGCTCCCTCGATAGCTGCGGTTGCTTCCACACTCCAACGGTACAATCCGCGCAGAGCGTTTGCGTTCATGGTCTCGTAGAAGCTAGACTGCGCCTCAATAACCGCACGGGGACGCTGAGAAGTAGCAGCGCTGTCCAAGTAAGCTACCTCGGGGTTTGCAGCCAGAATTGGAAAATCTGCCTTGTAAGGGTTATCGGTAATCTGAGCAACTTCTGCGTCGGTCATTACGCGACACCACCTTTGCTGGAATCGGCTTTAGCGCCGGAATCCCTGCCATCGCTGGCAGCCAGGGAGTTGCCAGCTGCGTCGTCACTAGCTGCAGCTTCGTCATAGTCGTGAGCAATTTCTGCGCCCAGCTCAGCCTCGCAACGCTCAACAGCCACGCGGTGGGAAATCTCCTCAGGCGCGTTGATGATGGCGTCTTCAAAGAGAGCGCGTATAAACAGCTGCTCAGCAGCCTGGCGAGAAAGTCCTCGAGCTGCAAGGTAATCAAGCTGCTCAGGGGAGACGGATCCGATGGTAGCTCCGTGGTTACCAGCAACATCGTCTTCATCACAGAGAATAACAGGCATGGTCTTGTTGACAACGTCGTCACCAAGAATCATGACCGTTTCAATTTCGTTGCCCTGGGCATCCTTTGCGCCGCGGACAAGATCGATGGTTGCGCGAAGCGTCTTCTTAGCTGCCTCGTTAAGGACGCCAGACTCGGTGAGCTGCGCGCGCGTAGAGGTACCACGCATGCGTACCAGGTGGTTAATATCAAGCGTCTCTTCGTGGGTAGCGTGATAGCGATTATTGAGGTCAAGGCGAGCTCGAGCGCCAACTAAGTTAGCGGTGAGTCCAAGACCGATAGTTGATCCACCCAGAGCGTATTGCTTAACGTCAACAGCCGCGTTCTGGTGAATCTCAAGGCCAACGCTTTCAAGGTGCTGCTGGCCCTCGTTGACGCCAAGCATCTCAATAAGGTGCAGCTTAGCACCAGCCTCAACCACAATACGGGTGAGCGCAGCGCTGGTTGGAAGCGCGTCGTCGTTCGCGGCGCCGCCCGCAGGTGCGCCGTCGCTCGCATCGCCTGCAAACGCAGCGATAACTACGGTAGCCTCGGCACCTTCGCGTACAATGATGCCGGTGTTAGCACACTGGTTTTGAGCAGCAGAAACGGCAACAACAATAGGATCTTCTCGCTTGGTACGAGCGGGAACGTTGTAGAAATCAGACTTGAATGCCTGTGACTCTACGTAGTCAGTAACCTCCTGGCCCATTCCACACTCAATGCGCTCAAAAAGGCGAGGTAGAGGCAGGTACACTGTGCCTGCATCAGCGTGATTAGGGACGGTAACCGACAGTGAGTTAGCGCGTAGACGGTTCCATGTCTGAGCTGCAGGAACGTTGGCGCGATTAATCAAAACGTTATCCATTAGCCAATCGCTCCTTCCATCTCAAGTTTAATCAGGTTATTCATCTCAACGGCGTACTCCATTGGGAGCTCCTTTGAGACAGGGTTTGCAAATCCGTTTACTACCATGGTGCGAGCCTCAGCCTCAGAGCAACCACGGCTCATCAGGTACAAAACGGTGTCGTCAGAAATGCGGCCAATAGTTGCCTCGTGACCAATCTGAGCAGTCGCATTGCGAACATCCATCTCTGGGATGGTGTCGGAGCGGCTGATGTTATCCAGCATCAGCGACTGGCACGAGAACGCCACGCGAGCGTTTTCTGCCTTGCGTCCAACGGTCACGGCTGAGCGGAAAGTGTTGACGCCGCCATCCTTGGAGATGGACTTAGTGTCAACGTTTGCCGAGTTGTTGGAGCCGTTGATAATCACCTTGCAGCCTGTATCCAGGTCTTGCGTAGCGCCTGCAAACGTAATACCGGTGAACTCACAGTTAGAAGAATCGCCGTTCATGATCGTAGAAGGATAGAGGTAGGAAACGTGGCTACCAAAAGAGCCCGAGACCCACTCCATCTTTGCATTGCTGCCAATAATGGCGCGCTTGGTGTTGAGGTTGTACATGTTCTTTGACCAGTTTTCGATGGTCGAGTAACGCAGACGAGCGCCGTCTTTAACAAAGAGCTCAACAGCTCCTGCGTGAAGGTTTGCTGCATAGTACTTAGGTGCGGAGCAACCCTCAATAAAGTGCAGGTCAGCGCCTTCCTCAACAATAATAAGCGTGTGCTCAAACTGGCCAGCACCTTGAGCGTTCAACCTAAAGTAGCTCTGAAGTGGGTAGTCCAGAGTGACATTCTTGGGAACATACACAAAAGAACCGCCAGACCAAACGGCATAGTGCAGAGCCGCAAACTTGTGATCTGTTGGAGGAATCAGCTTGCCAAAGTACTCTTTAACAACAGGCTCCCACTGCGGATCGTGCAGAGCATCCTCAATGGTGGTGTAAATAACGCCCTGCTCAGCAACTTCCTCGCGCATGTTGTGATAGACAATCTCGGAATCGTACTGAGCACCAACACCAGCCAGGCTCTCTGCCTCTGCCTGCGGAATGCCCAGACGATCAAAGGTATCCCTAATATCCTCAGGTACATCGTCCCAGCTATTTGCCTGCTGAGTCTTTGGCGAGACATACGTGGAGATATGGTTCAAATCCAGACCTGCAATAGAAGGTCCCCAGTTGGTAGCCATCTGGCGCTGGTGATAGGTTTCCAGGGCCGACAACCTCATCTGGAGCATCCACTCGGGCTCTTCTTTTTTCTCGGAAATAGCACGCACAATTTCTGGCGTAAGGCCATCATCGTAGCGCTCGTAACCCTCTTCGGACTTGGTGAAGTCGTAGAGAGAGCGGTCTACGTCAGCGACCTCAGATCGCTTCTTCTCGCTCACTAGTTAGCACCGCCCTCATCAGACTGGTTCTCAAAACGCTCAAAGCCCTCGTGGTCAATCTGGTTGATGAGATCAGCAGGACCGTCTGCCACCAGGTGACCCTTAACCATAACGTGAGTGCGGTCAATCTCAAGGCGCTCAAGAATGCGGGTGTTGTGAGTAATGATGAGCAGCGAGCCGTCACAGGTCTCGCGATATGCCTGAATACCCTTTGAAACAACGGAGAGTGCGTCAACGTCCAGGCCGGAGTCGGTCTCGTCAAGAATAGCAAGTTTAGGCTGAAGCAGCAAAAGCTGGAGCATCTCAACCTTTTTCTTTTCGCCACCAGAGAAGCCAACGTTAAGCTCGCGCATCAAGAATCCCTGGTCAAGCTCGAGCTGATCAGAAATTTGACCAACACGCTGACGGAACTGACGAGCAGTCATCTTAAGCTCAGGGCGCATTTGCGTAATGGTACGCAGGAATGAATAAAGAGGAACGCCAGGAACCTCAACAGGCGCCTGATAGGAGAGGAAGATGCCTGCAAGGGAGCGCTTATCTGCAGCAAGCTCAGTTACATCCTCGCCGTTAAAGATAAGAGAACCTTCGGTAATCTTATAGGTAGGATCACCCATAATGACGCGGCCAAGTGTTGATTTACCTGCGCCGTTAGGTCCCATCAGAACGTGAGCCTGGCCATCACCAATGCTCAGATCAATTGAATGCAGGATGGATTTCTCCTCGGTACCTGCAGAAATTCCGTGTACACGGAGTAGCTCAGTTGCCATAAATCTCTCTCCAAATATCTCTACGTGCAAGCACGTGATACGTTTGTGACTAGCAAGTTTGGGCAGCTCTAGGGCGAGCAAAACCTTGTGCTAGTGCGGTTTTGTGGCAAAGACAAACGCCAATGTCACCGATGTTTTTGTCATACCCCAAAATCCGCTAATTCATACTAAATGGTAGGAATTAAAATGCAACCCTCACATACGCACTTTTTTACGTTTTCTAGAAAATAATCGGATTTTTTCATAGGTTTCAAAAGTTATAAAAGCTTTTCTGCGCCAGAGCTGTCTCTCATGGGTAAACTAGAAACATCTATGTTTGTAACAAGGAGGATTCATGGGTCAGAGAATTCAAGGTACCGAAGATCTTTACGGCGGCTATATGCGCTCTTGGGAGCATATGCAAGATGTTGCCCGCCATCTGTTTGGTACTTATGGCTTTGACCGCATTGAGACTCCTGCACTTGAGCAGGTAGATACCTTTGTTCACGGTATTGGTGAGTCAACCGATGTAGTACGCAAAGAGATGTTCCGTGTTTTTTCAGGCGCTCTACTTGATGATTTGCTGGCTGCCGGTAATGAGTCCGGTCTTAAGCCTCGTCAGCGTATGGCTATGCGTCCTGAGGGAACTGCTGGTGTGGTTCGCGCTGCCGTTGAGCACAACTGTGTGCCACAGGGAGGAACTCCTGCAAAACTTTGGTACGCCGAGTCAATGTTCAGGGGAGAGCGTCCTCAGAAAGGCCGTCTGCGCCAGTTCCACCAGGTAGGTGTCGAGTGGCTTGGAGCCTCTGATCCAGCTGCCGATGCAGAGTCCATCATCATGTTGATGAAGTTCTACGAGCAGATGGGTTTCTCGCCAGCTGATATGAAGCTCATGATTAACTCCATGGGTGATGCGGAGTGCCGTCCTGCATATCGCGAGAAGGTCAAGCAGTTCATTCTTGATCACAAGGATGAGATGTGTGAGGACTGTCTTGAGCGTGCAGAGATCAATCCGCTTCGTGCGTTTGACTGCAAAAACGAGAGTTGTCATGCGGTCATGAAGGACGCTCCACTGATTTCTGACAACCTGTGTGATGATTGTCGTGCTCACTATGAGCAGGTCAAGGCGTATCTGGATGCTGCGGGTATTTCATACGTTGAGGATCCAACACTTGTTCGTGGCCTGGATTACTACACGCGTACCGTCTTTGAGGTAGAGATTCCAAACGCTGGTGTTGGCGCCATTGGCGGCGGCGGTCGTTATGACGGTCTTGTTGAGCTTGAAGGTGGAAAGCCAACTCCAGGTGTCGGTTTTGCTGTTGGTTTTGAGCGCATTATGCTTGCGCTGGAGGCTCTTGGTGTTGCAGCCGAGCCAGCAGCTCCAAGCTGTGTTTATGTTGCCTGCGCAGGTGCTGAGCAGGCTCCTGTTGTATTTGATGCTGTGCTGGCGCTACGTGAGGCTGGCATTAGATGTGAGGCTGATCGCACTGGTCGTTCGCTGAAGGCTCAGTTTAAGCAGGCAGATAAGATGGGTGCAACGCTTTGTGTGGTTATTGGTCCAGATGAGGTTGAAGCTGGTGCGGTAACTCTTCGTGACATGGAGTCTCACGAGCAGGTACAGGTGCCTGCCGACCAGCTTGTTGCTGAGGTTAAAGCCAGACAGTAACAATAGGACTAGAAGTCAAATTTAAACCCTCTCGTGTCTGTGAATCGGGAGGGTTTGTTTGTTAAGCAACCTTTACGGCAGGAAGACTTGCGGTAGAGTCTGCGGACTCTGAATCCTCTACGCGTGGCCATGAGCAGCTGCGGACATCGTCAGAGGTGAGGCCAAGCCAACGAGCACGATGACCGTCAATTTTTGCTGGACGTCGATGGAGCCACAGAGAAATTCCCAGAGTCCAAAGAGGAAGCAAATAGAGGAAGCTTGCAGCTAGAAGGCTCATTGAAGGTGCGCCAATTGCAGAGAGTACCGAGATGTTTGAGATGGACCACGGTACCAGAGGAGCAAGAATTACAGCGCTATTCTCGATATCCAAAGCAAGGGCGCTTGAAGAGTTTTCTGCGTTCTCGCACAGATCGTTTGTCAGCATAATAGCCAGGGTCTGGTTGCAAGAAACCATTGAGGTAAACATGCTGGTAATCAGAACGCCAAAGAAAGGCGTGGAGTTATCGGAGAGGTCAGCCACCAGCTGGCACATACGGCGAAGCAGGCCAGTTGTCTGGAAAAGACCAGCGTAGCTTGAAGAAATGGTTACGATTGTCAAGACGTTCATCATGGAGAAAACGCCGCCACCATTCACCATGTTTGCAACGGTAGCTCCTGGAGCACGAAGACCAAAGAGCAGGATGACTGGCAGATCTGCAAGAGGAACTCGCTGGACGGTGACACACAGAACGCAGGCAAGTACCAAGCTGGATGCCATGGTAACAATGACGTCAACTTTAAGAAGCGAGAAAACAATTACAAGCAGTGCTGGTGTAAGCGAAATCAAAGAAAGCCTAAAGGAACGGCTCAGAAGACCAGTAACATCGGGGATAGTTCCCGTGTTTGCCATGAAGAAGTCCCAAGCCACGTAGATAACACATGCAGCAATAAAAGGCACCACGCTAGTACGAAGCATACGATTGATGTTCTTGGATAGATTGGTATCGGTGAGTTGCGAAACAAGGATTGCGCTGGTAGACATAGGGGAGCAACGATCGCCAAAGTAGCTACCTGCAAGAACAGCGCCACCAATAAAGAACTCGCTTGCTCCAATTGCCTTACCAATAGACATGCAGATGATGCCCATGGTTGCAGCGGTACCAAATGCGGTACCCAAAAGCATGGACATCATGGTGCAGAGTAAGAAGGTTGCCAGAATAAAGATAGATGGAGAAATAAATGAAGCAGAAATGCTGACAATCTCTGGAATGGTTCCAGCTGCTCGCCATGCTGCACTCATAGCGCCTACAACAGCAAACAGCGCAATGATTGTTTTAACTTCCCAGACAGATTCAAAGGATGCTAAAAGAAGCTTTTTTGCAGAGATTTTGCGAGAAAGTCCGTAACCAAAAAAGAGGAAGAAACCAATGGTCAAGATAGATGTAAGGGGAAAAGATAGGGCTGTACCTACGATGAGCATCACCGCAAAGGCACTTAGTACTATTAGCTCTACCATGCATCCACTCCAAACGAATTTCTTGTGTAAATAGAGTAGACAACTAAAAAGTTGAAGTCCAACTGTTTTCAATGGTTATAATTACAAGTAATTTTTGTAATTCAGTGGGAGAGAAAAATGAACTTTCAAACCATGGATTATTTTGTTGCCGTTGCAGAAGAAAAGAGTTTCACCAAGGCAGCTGAGCGCCTGAGTGTAACGCAGCAAACGCTCTCGGCAAATATCGCAGCCGCAGAGAAAGAACTTGGCTCTAAACTGCTAGAACGCACCGTCCCGCTGTCTCTAACGTTTGCAGGAGAAGAGTTCTTGCGGTATGCGCGCAAATTCCAAGCACAGCGTCGCGCCATGGATCAAGAGTTTCTTGATATTGCAGGTAATGAGCGAGGTCGCCTGCGTGTTGGTGTCACCGCAACACGAGGCCACATCATCATGCCGCGCTCCATTGCCGCTTTTCAAAAACTGCACCCAAACATCTCCATTGAGCTTGATGAGGGCGAGAATGACGAGCTAGTTGAGTGGCTTTCTGAAGGTCAACTTGACTTGATTGTTGCAACCGTCAATTCCACATCATATGACCTTGTTGTTAAAAAACTGTTTGACGAGAAGATCGTTCTGGTTGTCTCTCAAGCGCTTCTTGAGTCTCTGTATGCAGATAAGGTTGACTCGGTTGTCTCGCAAGTTAAAAAGACGGGGAAGCTCACGGCCTTGGAGGCTTGTCCTTTTCTAACAGTTGGTAAGCGAGACATTGCAGGTAGTTTTGCTCGCCACGCGTTTGCGGCATCGGGCATATCTCCCACTATCAAAGTTATGTCCAGAAACTCCGAGACGCTTTTGGCGCTTGCCATGAGAGGGGTTGGCGCGTGCTTCTTGCCATCTGAGCTGGTGGCCTCTTCTTACTACGACTTTGAAACGTCTGGTCTTCACATCATTGAGCTAGGAAAAGAGATGTCATATTCGGTCAGTGTTGCCTGGCGACGCACCGACCACGTGTGGAGCACAATTGAGTCATTTGCTCAGGTGCTTTCTGAGCAGCGGTATGTAGTTAAGCGAGGAGAGTAGCATGGATGTGCTTCAGACTGACAGTAATCTTGAGATTTTGTATAAAGATGAGTATCTGCTTGCCGTGAATAAACCTGCGGGAATTATCGTTCATGCAGACGGCACCAATGAACCCTCGTTAACCGATGTAGTTTGCGAGAATCTCCGTGCACTTGAGGGTTCAAGAGAGGTAGATCTTTCCCAAGTCCAAGCTCTGAATCGCCTTGATAGAGAGACTACGGGCATAGTGCTCTTCTCGCTCAAAAAAGAAACGCAGTCGCAGTTTGATCAGCTTATTGCCTCTAAGGAGCTTTCCAAAGAGTATCTTGCAGCTGTTAAGGGAGCGTTTGAGCCAAATAAACTGCTGATAGATAAGGCAATTGGAAAAGATCGTCATGACGCACAGAAGATGAGGGTCTCAGCAACAGGCAAGCCTTCTCAAACAGAGGCGCGCCTCATTAAGGTTGCATCGTCAGCACAAGGTCAAACTCAAAGCTTGTTGCTGGTCAATTTGCTGACAGGAAGAAAGCATCAAATTAGAGTGCATCTCTCGTCACTTGGATTTCCTCTGGTAGGAGATGCGTTATACGGAGGAGTGTCTTCTTTGCAGCGCGGAGCAAAAAAGAAACATAAAGCGCAGCCGTTAATGCTGCATGCACATCGCGTTGAATTTATTCATCCAGTCACGAGCGCAAAAATTGTGATTAAAACGGACATTCCAGAGCGATTTTCTTATTTTGGTGTCACTGAGGTGGACTAATAGTACATACTTTGTGATAGAGACATACATTCATTTTGTGCAAATACGTTACCCAGACGTGCATAAAGTGAACGAGGAGGGGGAGAAATGCCTGGCACAATGCGAGGTGTCTATACCAACCTGACTGAAATTCGCAGGAAGGTATTTAAAGAGGTTTCAGCGCTTGCGTATGAAAAAGCAGATAAGAGCGTTGATGAAATTGCTCGTCAGATGGAAGAGCTGCCTTACAAGATTATTCCTGGTGATATTGCAACATATCGCGAGAGCG
>NZ_CAUSFQ010000046.1:0-10191 GCF_963530955.1 Lancefieldella parvula
AACTATCGATAAATTCTGTATCTACGGAACACACCTAAGTCAGATAATCTGCTCAAATGCGGGCATTTTACACACCTGATGAAGATATTCTGCATGATTGAGGTATTTTCAGCGTCATGTATACGTCTTTTTGACAGATTATCTGACTTAGGTGTGTTTTGAACTGCCTCCCATTTCTCGTGTCAAAGAAATGGGAGTCAGTTCACAAGTGCCGAGCGCTGTGCAATCGCTTAAGGTTTTAACCTCGCTTTGACTATGCAGTCCGTTTAGTTTTCAGCCTTCTTGATCTTCTCGCCAAGTTTTTTGTCAATGACGACGTAGAGGTAGCCCAGGGCAACAAAGACAACAATCAGAATCACAATGGTCAAAGCAACTGTTGGGACTCCCAGCTTGTCAAAGTCCATAAATCCGTAAGGCCAGCGAGACTTCTCTTTAATCTGCACGCCAAAGCCCAGTACCAAAACAATAATGTACGCAAAATACGTGAGCGGATACAAAGGCCAGATCAGAGGCTCTTTGAAGCCCATAGTTGGCTTCTCGTCAAAGAGCAGCCAGTCCAAAACGGCGCAGATAGGAATCACATCATGCAGAATAAAATTGTTGAACTTAAAGACGCCGTTAACAAAAACCTCGCCGTGATCAAGCAGGAAGTAAGCTACCAGGCCAGTTACGGTAATACCCAGCATAAGCGTGTGTTTGACCGTTGGCATCCATGGCTTCTGAGCGGTCTCGGGATGCTTGTAAGCCTGGAACAGTGCACCCCAATAATAGGCAACAAGTAGCAGGTTAGAGATGTTGGTGAAGTAATACAAGAAAGAAACGCGGAAGTTCATTCGGAAGACGCCCGCAGAATCACACAGTACAAAGGTGCCAATCACAGCAATAAATAGCTTAAAAATAAATGACGCTTTCTTAGATTTAATCAACGCAGTACCTCCTTCTGTAAAGCGAGAGGTCACTGTAAACCTAACGCGCCGCGACAAAAATACGTAATTCTCAGAGTTAACAGTTATGTTTCAAATGAAAAAGATTCAAAAAAATGCGGTCTTCTCACTTTTGGCGAGAAGACCGTGAAATGGCGAGAAAATCGCAGATGTCAAAGGTGTACAAGGCCAACTAGGACTGCGTTACTGAAGCGCGTGCTTGATTACAAGAATTGGATGGTGTAGGAGCAGTCGAGGTCCTGTGGATTTCATGACCTCTTTAACGCGAGCGCGCATCTCTTTGCTATAGCAATGCGATTTGCATTTTGAGCAAAACGTCTTTGTCTCAATGTGAGGACAGCGGTCCACACGCGTATGCGCATACTTCTCAAGCTCAGCGCACTCGTCGCACAGAGGTCCGTGGGCTTTGGTGCGATGGTACTTCTCGCAATAAAAACGAATCATGAGCGAAATAAGATCTTTTTCTTTTTGACGTTTCTGCGCAATTTCTTCAGGTGTCATCAGCTCACTCGTCCCCCATCAACGGTGTAAACAACATCTGCAATTCCCATGGTAGAAGCCCTATGAGAGACAAGAACCACGGATTTACGCTCAGTTTCTTTATCAAGTGAGCGCAAGATAATAGCCTCGTTTAGGCTGTCTAGGTTACTGGTTGGCTCGTCGAGCAGCATGAGTGGCGCGTCATGCAAGAATGCGCGAGCAAGGCCAATGCGCTGGCGCTCTCCGCCAGAAAGTGAGTCGCCAAGCTCTGCAACAGGCGTGTCGTAGCCCTGGGGCAGCGTGGAAATGTACTCGTGAATTGAAGCCTTCTTGCACGCCTCAACAATCTCTTCATCCGTTGCATCAAGCTTTGCAATGCGCAGGTTATTCTTAATGGAATCGTGATACAGATGCGTATCCTGCGTCATGTAGCTCTCAAGATCACGCAGGTTAGAGGTATTAACCTGCTCCAAAGGGGTTCCAGAAATTTCAATGGCACCAGGTGTTGCTGGCCAGAAACGCATCAAAAGTTTTAGCAGCGTAGACTTGCCTGAGCCGCTCTTTCCCACAATTCCCACGATCTTATCGGTAGGAATATCCACGGAAATGTTGTCTAGAATCTGCTCATCATCGTACGCAAATGAAAGCTTAGAAACGCGCACACCCTCATAGGAGATGTCTTTTTGGTCCACTACATCTTCAACCAGGGGCTGTTCGTCCAAAATATCCAAAACACGGTTGCCTGCAGCAAACGTACTGGTCAGGGTTGTACCAAGTGCTGCCAAAGCCACAACAGGCCCAAACGAACTCATCAATGCAATGGTGACAATGAAAGCTTCATTCATAAAAATCTGCTGGTGATAGGCCAGGTAGAACGAACTAAAGAACATGACTAGCGTTGCGGCAAGAATGACCGTTGAGGTGACCGCATCGTTGACACCAAATGCTTTCTTAACTGCTTGCTGTCTGTCGCTTAACTGATCAGCTAGTTGACTTGTTTCCTTAATCATCTGCTTACCAGTGTTATATTGCAGAATCTCGTCAAGACCACGCAGGTTATCAAGGGTAACTGTAGACAGCTTGCCCGCAAGATCTCTTGCCTCAGCAGAGTCTTGCTCGGAGCGCTTAGACATATTAAGCGGGATAGCTACGCCAACTACCAGGTAAGAAACAAGTGCAATAACACCCAAAATCCAGTTGGCAGTACCTGCAATAAACCACACCATTACAATGCAGAACACAACCGCAATGCAGATAGGCGAGATAGTGTGTGCGTAGAAAACCTCAAGCAACTCAATGTCTGAGGTAATGACACTCATCAGGTTGCCCTTATTTTTGACCTCAAGCTTTGCAGGAGCAAGCTTTCTGAGCGCCGTGAACACACGGTCTCTAATAAGCGCAAGCAGTTTAAACGCAATAAAGTGGTTGCATTCCTGCTCGGCATAGCGCAGCAGACCGCGGACCAGGGCAAACAAAAGCATGCCACCAAAAAGTAGCGCCATAGGAGAAGATGAAGCAAAGCCCATAGCACTGAGCAGCGCATATGCTCCAAAAATGCTGATGAACGTGGCGGCAAGGTTACCCAAAACGCCCATCAAAATTGCAAGTATCATAAAGCCAGCCAGCGGACGAACCAGCCCCACCAGTCTCAGCATAATAGTGAGCGCACTACGGCGAGAAGTACGTGCAGTTGTGGCGCTGTTCTTAACTTCTGTTTTCATTACGCCTCGACTCCTTTCACATAATTCTCAAGTTCTGTCTGGGCCTGCGTCATTCGTTTGTACTCGTCATTTGTTGCAAGCAACTCTTGGTGCGTTCCACTTCCAACAACGCGACCATGCTGCATAACAACAATCTGATCAGCATTTTTAACGTTTACTAAACGGTGAGAAATTACCAGCACCATCTTTGTCTGAGCAAGCTGATGAACCTGCTGCATAATAACGTCTTCACTCTCAACATCAATATTTGAAGTAGCTTCATCAAAGATGTACATCTGGCTATTGTGAAGCAGGGCTCTGGCCAGTGCTAATCTCTGCCGCTGACCACCAGACAAGTTGGAGCCCTTCTCGGCAACTGGCGCGTCAAGTCCACCCAAAGACTTTACGAACTCAGCAAGATTGACCTGTTCAAGGGCGTGCCAGAGCTGTTCTTCAGTTGCCTCTGGATTACCCATGGCAAGGTTAGAGCGAACGCTTCCCATAAAGAGATGTGCTTGATGACCAATATACGTAACGTTTTGAAGCAAATTCTGGTCAGAAATGTCTGACAAACTGGTATTTCCAAACAGAACATCGCCAGAATACGAGCGAAGTTTTCCGGTCAGAAGTGCTGCAATTGTTGATTTTCCGCAGCCTGACTCTCCTACCAGGGCATTCAAAGAGTTAGCGCGCATTTCAAAAGAAACATTCACCAAGACGGGTTTCTCACCGTCGTAGGAGAAAGAAACGTTGCGCAAAGCGACATCACTGGAAGCTGGAACGGTCTTGGTACCCTGCTCTCGAACAGGCATATCAAGCAGGTCAAAGATCTTGTCCGACGCTGCCATACCGTTCATGGCAATGTGGAAATAACTGCCCAAAAGACGCATAGGCAGGAAGAACTCAGCCGAAATCAAAATGACAAAGACGCCTTCCCACATAAAGAGAAGCTGGTCATTTACCTGATGAATTGCAAGAATTGTACCAAGCGCGCTTCCACCAAATGCAACCACATCCATCACGGTGATGGAGTTGAGCTGCATGGTTAGAACCTTCATGGTAATACGTCTAAAGTGCTCGGCTTCCTCGTTCATCTGCTTGTGTTTAAAACCATCAGCCTTGTAAATCTTTGCTGTGGTCAGACCCTGCAGGTTCTCCAAAAACGTATCGCCAAGCTGCGTATACTGGCCCCAATACTTGGACAAAAGCTTCTTTGCAAACTTCTGGATAAGAACGATGGTCATAGGAATGAGCGGCACAAATATCAGCAAAACAATGCCAACTACCGGACTAATAAAAAGCAACGTCAGGAATAGTGTCAGTGGCGCCAAAGCTGCATAGAAGAACTGTGGTAGATACTGCGCAAAATATGTCTCAAGTTGATCGACACCCTCAACTGCCAGCTGAACAATCTCACTGGTCGCATATGAATTTTTATACGAGGGACCAAACTCTAAAAGCTTCTGATAGATTTTCTCGCGAAGGGTCTTTTTAACCCTTTTCGCTGCGTAAAAGCTTGTCTTGTGCTGAGCAAGTTTGCAGAAATACCTAATCACAATAGCAATAAGGCAGAGTGCAATAAACACCAACTGCTCTTCGAGGACAAAATAATCCATGAACAAAGCTTCTATCATTCTTGCCAGAGAGTACATAAATACAATATTGGCAAGCAGCGCAATCCACTGGTAAAGCACGGTCAAGCCAATGTATTTTTTACTCTCCTCAATGAGGGCAATGAGGCGCTTATTAATCATCATATGCAGACTTCTTTCGCTTTTCTTACAAGCAGAATCTTTAATCCACTAACTGTTTCATTTACTTTACATGTAGTTTTGTCGTTGCATATACGAGTTTGCCTTATGCAACATTTAAAAATAACACAAAATAGCGAGAACAACCGCTATTTTTGAATACGTTCCCAGTCCGCTTTTGTGAGCATTGAAATACCAAACTGCTCTTCTTTACCTGTGTACTTATTAAAGTCTGTAATAATGCCCATCTCCGTGAAGCCACACTTACGAGCCACTGAAGCAGACTTTTTATTGCGCTCAAGATATCTAATAATTACCTGGTCAACACCATGCTCTTCAAATGCATATGCGGTAAGAGCTTGAGCACCCTCAGATGCAAACCCTTGCCCCCAATAAGGACGACCAATCCAATAGCCAATTTCTGCCTGATGCAGCTGTTTTGAGGAATCCTTTGGATCAGGAATTTCTTCAAAGTCCAACGACATTGAACCAATTAGATGACCGGTCCTCATGTCTTTTACGGCATAACAGGACTTATCGGACAGCACGTTTGCAAGAACCTGCTTGGAATCTTCTAAAGTTTTGTGAGGTTCCCATCCACAAAGTGGACCAATTTCTGGATCTTTTGCCAATTCATAGAGCTCATTGGCATCAGATGCATGCCATGGAATAAGAAACAATCTCTTAGTTGTAATCATATAAGCTCCCTTTAAATTTTTTACTGCCCTACAGCTTTCTTATACTGTCCAATCTGTTGGACACTCATGCTTTTTAACTTCTCTACTCTATCCTTAACATCTTCTAAGGAGGCTCTTATGTATAGTCCTACAAAACTTGTTGATTCCTTTGTTATTTCCGGTCTTCCCTACTACGACGCTCCGCTTATTTTTGATCAACTTAAACTTGGTTCAGATCTGACCATTGTTCCTGAACGCGATAACCCTTATGACCCAGAGGCTCTTGCTCTGTACTCTAATGACCATAAGCTGGGTTTTGTTCCTAGAGAAAACAACTCTCTCTGGAGTACTCTGCTCTTCTACGGACATCAAAACATTATTACCTGCAAGATTACACAGCTCAGCGATCACCATGGTCATCTTCTCGTTAAAGCAGGTCTTTACGTCATTGATGCTCGCTAATTGGTACTCGTGAACTGTCCGGTTTAGCCCGTCCGTTTTAGCCCGTCTTCGCCGTTTAGCTAGTCCCTTTCTGTGATTGGTAGCTCTGAAGAATCCCGCTCAGATACTCTTGATATTTCTGTCTGGTCTTCTTTGGAGCTACTAACTCTATATCTGTTCCAAAGGTTGCAAGCCAGCCGTAAAATGTTGGAGCTTCCATTACAGAAACATGTACGTCAGCTGTAGTTCCATCAGAACTTGGATTGTTCAAAATAATGTTCTTGCCAAAGCGGTCATACACCGAGCACATTACGCGCTCATTAACACGAAGTGTGACCTCAACAACCTCGCCCGAGTACATGCCAAAGACGCGCTCTTGATACTTGTCTATATCAAACTGCTTGATCTGCTCGTTAACCGTGGCGTCAGCATCAGAAACCTCAAGTCTAAACATGCGGTCCACGCGATAATTGACAAAGTTTTGATGCTTATCGTTCCACACAATAAGATAGTAGAAATCGTCAATATACGTAAGTTGAACAGGCGTTTCTTCTCTTACGGGAAGCTCTTCAATAACCTTATCTTTAAAGCCTTTTTTGCGGTACTTAAACGAGACTTTTTTCTTCTGCAAAAGAGCCGTTTGAATAGCATTAAGAGCATAAAACACAGACTCATTTTGCGACTTAATGCGACCCTCAACATGGATGCGCTTCTTCAGCGTGTCGGAGGTAGACTTTCCACCTAGTTCACCGATAAGACTCACCAGGTTATTTGCTTTACGCTCTGTCAAAAACTTTGACGACTGCACAGCGTCTGCCATTAACATGAGCTCTTCAGCCTGAAACTTCCTGGTTGCCAGACCATACTCAACAGGATGGCGCTGGTAAGACTGGATGTCGTAGCCAAAATTCTGCAGCGATTTGATGTCATCATAGAGTGTTTTACGTTCCACGCTTAGCCCGCGCTCTGCCAGCTTTTCAATAAGCTGAGGCGTGCTCAAACCATGATCGTCATCAGTTTCTTCCTCGAAAATTTTTACGAGGTGCAAGCAGCGGGTCTTCTCGCTTGGCATACTGCCTCCGAAGTCTAGCTCCAATAAAAAACTCCTGTCCATTTTAGTGGACAGGAGTCGAGAAGATCGTATGGTCAGAAACTCTTCGGTAAACGGCATGTAAGTCGCAGACAAGCCGTAAATCAACTGATATTTAACCCCAAACCTCTTCGGCAATTTCTTTTACGAGCGCAATCTTTGCCCACTGCTCATCTTCAGTGAGCTTGTTACCAATCTCGCAGCTTGCAAAGCCGCACTGGGGAGAAAGGCAGAGGTTCTCCAGAGGTACGTACTGAGCTGCCTCATGAATACGCTCAATAACCTTGGCTTTCTCTTCCAGCTGAGCGTGCTTGGTGGTGATCAGACCAAGCACAACTTTTTTACCAGCTGGAACAGAAGCCAGGGGCTCAAAGCCACCGGAGCGATGATCATCAAATTCTAAGAAGAACGCGTTTACGTGCTCTTGAGCAAGAAGAGCATCGGCCACATCGTCATAGCCGCCCTCGCAAGCCCAGGTACTATGGAAGTTGCCACGACAAACGTGCGTGTTAATAGTCAAGTCAGCTGGAGCTGCATCAAGAACGCGGTTATTAATCTCCAAAAGCAGTGCTTTGATCCTCTTAAGACCCTCCTGGTCAGCGCCAAAGAAAAGCTCTGCACGTGGGTCAACCAGCACGCCCCATGAGCAGTCATCAAGCTGAAGATTACGACAGCCTGCAGCATATACCTGCTTAATAAACGCACCGTAGCCAGCAACAATATCTTCAAGAAGGTCCTGATCGTTGGCATAGTACTTGTCAGTCTGCTCGCGGTTCATGGGCATAATGAACTGCTCAATAAACTGTGCAGGTGCAGGAATAGTAAGCTTAGCAACGGTTGTCTCGTCCTCAAACTGCTGGACAAAGCGGAAGTGCTCTATAAAGGGATGCTCTTTGATGAGCTCCACTTTTCCTACGAGGAAGGTGTCGTCAATCTCTGCAGTCTCATCGTGGAAAGGAAGTCCCGTTTTAGTTGGCGCATGACCAATACCTTAAAACGCACACATAAAATCAAGGTGCCAGGTTGAAAGCCTTAACGCACCGTCAGTGATGACTTTAAGGCCTGCCTGTTTCTCCTTTTGGATAAGCTCTGTAATAGCTTTGTCCTCTATTTGCTTGAGCTCATGTGTATCAATCTGACCTTTTTCAAACTGAATACGAGCCTGCTTAAGATTTTCTGGACGGAGAAAGCTGCCAACAACATCAAAGCGATGTGGAGTAGTTTTATCATTTTTGATTGCCATCATAGCCCCTTAGAACTGCTTACGAGAAACCAGTATGACAATCAGCGCTTTACTTGTGAAATACAAATACTTAACTAATTCATATAGCTAAAAACTATATCTTAACGTTTACCGTTCCACTCATCTAAGAACTGTTCAACATACTCACGCATGTACTTCTCGCGAGCTTTTCCTAGCTCCTTACCACTGCGCGTATTCATCATGTCTGCCAGCAAAAAGAGTTTCTCGTAAAAGTGGTTGAGCGATGTTGATGTGTGCGAGTGATACTCTTTGCCGCTCATGTTAAGAGTTGGCAGTTCATCCGGATCGTACATACCGCGACCATGACTTCCGCCATAAGCAAAGGTACGTGCGATGCCAACAGCACCAAGCGCGTCCAGGCGATCTGCGTCTTGAACGCACATACCTTCAAGCGTTGAGGGAACTACCGAATCTGTTCCCGAGAAAGAAACCTCATCGATTGCGGTACAAATTGCCTGGATAATGGCCTCGTCGACAGCATACTGGCGCAGAAAACCAACGGCCCTATCCTTATGCTCATGCGTCTCTGGAGAAAGCTTGATGTCATCTACATCGTGCAAAAGCGCAGCAAGGGCAACAATCTCTTGATTTGCCCCTTCCTCTTGCGCAATTCTTACAGCCATTTTGTACACACGCAATGTGTGGAAGTAGTCGTGGCCACTAAAATCTGTGGAGAAAACCTCTTTTACAAAGTTCAAAGCGTCATCGATAATTTTTGAGTCCATAACTCCCCGCTCAACACATTCAAACGTATCTCTCACGCATTATTTGCGCAGATTGTGCATCCTCTTAACTGTCTATTTCTTAGTGTACAAAGCTTCTCTTGCTAGAAAATTTTGAACTCCAAATTTCATGAAATTGTTAACTATCCAGCTTCCACTATTCAGTTTCCGCATAACTCACATTTGTCTCAAAATTTAATACATTTCTATTGCAATTTTTATCCGTTGCACGTTTATGACAAATGTCGAGAAAATTGTCAAAAATAGAGCAATTTAAATGCCATTTTTCAACGTACCAAATATTTTGATTAAATTATTTATATAACATGAGATGAAGATGTTTTTTGAAATGTGTTCAAACTATAAAAATCGCTGGTTGAGCTAACAATTTTTATCAAAATAATAGATAATTATCTATACGAAAAATGCTCTGAATATGTGTCATTTATCTCTATCGTGCTTATCGTGATGCATCACTTTCAGCGCAAGATTTAATTGCAAATTTTGTTGGGGTATTCACTATTTGTTAGGGGTAGGTATGGAAAGAAAAAACAAGAACTTTGCAAGCAAAGGGGCAAAGACAGCTATGTCTTTGGTACTTGCGCTCTCTTTGGTCCCTTCTTCAGCGTTAGCAGAAATTGCAAGCACTCAAGAGGTGGCTCAGACGCAAGAAGTTGCAGCAACTCAAACAAGTGATGCAACTGCCTCAACTTCGGAGGCAACCGCAGAGACCTCTGCTGAAACCACCGCTAACGCAGAAGCTACTTCCAACCAGCAGACCTCTGAGCAGACTGTTGCTCCTGCAGAAAGATCTTCTCGCCGTGTTACAAGAAGCCTTTCTTACATATCAACTGAGCTCTGGGTAGACGGAACCAACGGTAGCGATACTAACGAGGGCTCCAGCTCCGATCCTGTTAAATCTCTCGAGAAAGCACTGGAGCTGTGGGGAGAAACTTCTTCAATCTACACCATTCATCTCAAAGGCAACCTCAATCTGACCTCTACGGTTACCATTCCTTCTGGTCTTACACTCAAGATTGAATCTGAGGGCGCAACGCTTACTGGCACTGGAAACAGCATTGACGGTCTGGTTCTATCACCTGGCTCAACGCTGACCGGCAC
>NZ_CAUSFQ010000047.1:0-10162 GCF_963530955.1 Lancefieldella parvula
AAAATAACAAAATCTGGATACTTTTTGCTACCTGCACAAACGTGAGGTAGAAAATTCCGTGATTGTGATTTGATCCCCAACTAAACGGATTTTTTACCCAAAAGAGGGGTTGAATTTAGTCGGGTCAAATTTTTGATACAAAATTCCGTATAAACAAAGTTGATTATGCAGCTTTTGAACAGACGATTGAATGTTGTATGGGTGACTGGTTAACAGATTGCTGAAGGCAGTCAATTTCTCTACAGTTCGCCGTTATTTCACTACAACGGCGCCTTCGGGCAGCGCAATATCCGCATCGGTTGCAATTAGAAGATTATTACCTGGGGTTTTGGGAGTATCGGGCCACTCGGGTACGTAAGCGATATGCGCAAACTCCTGCGCAAAGACGTTTGCCACCTGGGGAAGTAGTGTAGACCCGTGGCCTTCGAGCGGACAGCGAACATCGGCCAGATATACCCCGCTATCTGCAAGTTTTTCTTTAATTACTCGTGCACCGGCTGGAGTTCCCAGAGGCCCAAGTGATTTTCGACCAGCAAACACTTCGTTTACCAGCACGTCAATACTGTCAGCATCTGCATTCTGCAGGATCTTCCACGCATCATCTTCGATGACTCGCAGCTCACATAAAGCCGCAGCTAGAGCATCGTCCAGAAAGAAATGCCCACGCGCAAGCGAGACGATCTTCGGATCAATCTCAATAGCGTCAATAACGCCGCTGTTCATGTGCGTAGCCAGGTGTTTTGGCAGCGAGAAACCTCCGCCGCCCATGACTACAACGTGACCCCAAGCAGATACCTGCTGGATAATCTTCGCCATCATCCGGTGATAGTGGACGCAGAGCTCAAAGCGCAGTTCAGGCTCAATATAACTCACGGACTGGAAGGTACCATTAACGTTGAGTAGCCTAATGGGCGTACCGTCGGCGTCTTCGGAGTCAAAAATCATCGTGAGACCAAATTTGGTACGCGTCACAAAAACGCCTCGAGCACGCAGAATTAACAGAAATAGCTGGTAAATGCCAATAACGGCAAGACCCGCTACGGTCGACCATATAAAAAATGTCCAAAAATCATGTAAGACCATGTTAATTCCTTGTTAGTAAGGTTTCCCTCGGTTATACTAGCCGATACGGCGTTTTTTCTGAACGCTTTTACAGGAAAAGATTTTCTGGGGGTTTATATGATTTTAGGACTTGGTATTCCTGAGCTTCTGATTATTGTTGTTATTGTCATGGTTCTCTTTGGACCTAAGAACCTTCCAAAGCTCGGCAAGGCTGTCGGCGAGACCGTCAAGAGCGTCCGTGATGGTATGGAGTCTGAGACCAAGGAAGAAGCCAAGGAGCCAGAGGCTGAGCTCGTTGAGGACGAAGAGTCCAAAAAGGCTGAGTAATCCCATCTCACACGTATAGACCGACTGACCCATCAACAGAAAGAATACGATGGACACTACTAAAGAGATTGTACTTACCCCAGAAGGCCGTCAGAAGCTTGTCGATGAGCTGGCTTATCGTGAGGGCGAGAAACACGACGAGATTGTTGAGCGCATCAAAGAGGCCCGTGGTTTTGGTGACCTTTCTGAGAACTCCGAGTATGACGCTGCAAAAGAAGAGCAGTCTCACAACGAGTCTCGTATCAACGAGATTCGTCAGATTCTCTCTGTCGCAAAGGTTGTCGAGGGCGGCAGCAAGCGCAATGTCACCGTTGCAATCGGCACAACCGTCGAGCTTGCTGATGCAAAAGGCAAGACAACTAAATATGTAATTGTTGGTACTACTGAGACTAACTCCCTTGAGCACAAGATCTCTAACGAGTCCCCAGCTGGCGAGGCTCTTATTGGTCATAAGAAGGGCGACGAGGTTGAGTTCACCACGCCAAACGGCAAGGTGAAGAAGTACACCATTACCTCTATTACTCGCTAGACTGGCACAAAAGATTTTGGTCGCCCCGTGTCCGTCTGGCGCGGGGCGTTTTTACGTGGAGGATACATGTCCGAAGTAGAGAACAACATCGCTGGTAGCTTGGCTGCTGCAGAGAACGCTGCCGCCACCGGCGCAGAGAACGCTGCCGCCGCTGAGAACACCGCCGACGCAACCGAGGTCACCCCAGAGGCTTCCATCAACGACGAGCGTGCTCAGCGCCGCGTCCGTCGCCAGGCGCTCATCGACACCGGCATTGACCCATACCCAATCAAGTCCACCGTTACCGCTCACGTCGCTGAGCTGGAGGAGCGCTACGCTGACCTCGAAGACGGCCAGACTGGCGAGGAAGTCTATTCCGTGGCTGGCCGCGTCCGTGCCATCCGCAACCAGGGCAAGATCGCGTTTGTCGTGGTAGAGGACTATACCGGCCAGATTCAGCTCTTCTGTCGCATCAACAACCTTGACGAGAAGAACTGGGAGCTCCTGGGTCTTCTCGACCTTGGCGACATCATCGGCGCAACCGGCGCCATCATGCGTACGCGCCGCGGCCAGCTTTCCCTGGCAGTCACTTCACTGGAGGTTCTCTCCAAGTCGCTACGTCCTCTGCCTGAGAAGTTCCACGGCCTCACCGACCGCGAGGTTCGTTATCGCCAGCGCTATGTTGACCTCATCATGAACCCCGAGGTCCGTGACGTGTTCCGCAAGCGCTCCCAAATCATCTCCATCATCCGCCAGTTCATGGAGGCGGACGGTTACATGGAGGTTGAGACCCCTGTTCTTCAGGAGATTCTTGGCGGCGCAAACGCAAAGCCGTTCATTACGCACTACAACGCACTGAATACCGAGAACTACCTGCGCATTGCAACCGAGCTTCCGCTGAAGCGCCTGCTTGTTGGTGGTCTTGAGCGCGTTTACGAGCTTGGTCGTCAGTTCAGAAACGAGGGCACCGACCTCACGCATAACCCAGAGTTCACCTCTATGGAGGCATACGCTGCCTACTCTGACCTGGCCGGTATGCGCGAGCTTTCCCAGAACCTCTTCCAGGAGATTGCTCGCAAGGCTTGCGGCTGCGAGGAGGGCCACGAGGTCATCACCTACCAGGGCACCGAGGTTGACCTATCCGGCAACTGGCGCGTTGCGTCCCTGGCAGAGATTGCGTCCGAGGTCACCGGCGAGGAGCTCTCCATTGACACCCCTGTCGAGAAACTCCGTGCAGTCCTGGACCGCTATGAGATTGAGTGGAATCCAGAATGGCAGGCCGGCAAGCTGTTGTTTGAGATCTATGACGAGCTTGGCGAGAAGAGCATCGTAAACCCAACCTTTGTCTGCGATTATCCTGCAGAGGTTTCTCCGCTCACCAAGCGTAAGGCAGACGATCCTCGTCTGACCGACCGCTTTGAGCTCATTATCTGCGGCGCAGAGTACGCAAATGCATACTCCGAGCTCAACGACCCCGTTGACCAGGAGGAGCGCTTTGCTGCCCAGATGGAGGCTAAGCGTCAGGGTGACGAGGAGGCTATGGAGTACGATTACGACTTTATCCGTGCACTTGAGTACGGCATGCCACCAGCGGGCGGCATTGGCTATGGCATCGACCGCATGATGATGCTCTTCTGCAATCAGCCTTCTATCCGCGACGTCCTTCTCTTCCCACAGCTCAAGCCCGAGAAGCGCTAAGAGCTTGGAAGCTTAGCTGCCCCAGCGTAGTACATAAAAACATCAGCCCGGTATCCGCTCGTTGCAGGTACCGGGCTTTTTGTGTGGTTCGTACGGAGGAGAAAAATCCAACGCGAGTCGTATGTTTGCAGAGCCTTCTGATGGGTATAAATCAGAAATATATAGAGAGTTTTGAGAGGTTTCAGCACATGTTTGATAAATTCACTGACAGAGCGCGTAAAGTCATGAGCCTGGCTCAGGACGAGGCTCGCGGTCTTGGCCAGATGTATGTTGGTACCGAGCACCTGCTACTTGCTCTCATCAAAGAGGGGGAGGGTATTGCTGCTCAAGCTCTGGCAAAGCTGGAGGTCTCGTACGACGAGGCCCTGGCAACCGTAAAAGAGCTCACCACGGGCGCAGGAGACCCTATTCCTGGCGGCCACATTCCGTTTACTCCTCGCGCAAAACGCGTGCTTGAGGACGCGTACAGAGAAACCATGACCCACGGTCAAAGTTATATTGCAACAGAGCACCTGCTTTTGGGCATTGTGTCCGAGGGTAATGGTCGCGCTATGGATGCCCTGCGTACCATGGGTGTTTCGGGCGACGCGGTAAGAAACGCTGTTGATGAGCTGGTTGCCCAGACTCCAGATGATGCACCTGCTGGTCCTCGTATGGCAGAGCCTCGCATTGAGGGTGGCATCTTTGGCATGCCTGTAGGCGCTGGTCAGATGCGTCCTAACGCAAACGACGACGCCTCCATGCTGGAGCAGTTTGGCCGCAACCTTACCAAGCTTGCCGCAGATAAAAAGCTTGACCCCGTCATTGGTCGTGACCGCGAAATTGAGCGAGTCATGCAGGTTCTTGCACGTCGCCAAAAGAACAACCCACTTATCCTGGGAGATCCCGGCGTTGGTAAGACTGCCATTGTTGAGGGCTTGGCTCAGCTCATTGCTTCTGGCAACGTTCCTGACATCCTGCGCGGAAAGCAGGTTTGGACGCTTGACCTGGCAAGTCTGGTAGCAGGATCCAAGTATCGCGGTGAGTTTGAGGACCGCATGAAGAAGGTTGTTGCTGAGCTGGAGAAATCCAAGAATGACATCCTCTTCATCGACGAGATTCACACCGTCATTGGCGCTGGCTCCGCAGAAGGCTCCATCGACGCCGCGTCCATCTTGAAGCCACCGCTGTCTCGTGGAGAAATCCAGGTCATCGGCGCAACTACGGCAGAAGAGTACCGTAAACATGTCGAGAAGGACGCTGCATTTGAGAGGCGTTTCCAGCCAGTCAACATCGGCGAGCCAAACACCGACGACACCATTTCTATCATCCACGGTCTTCAGGACCGCTACGAGAAGCACCACCATGTCCACTACACCGAAGCTGCTATCAAGGCTGCTGTTGCGCTTTCTAGCCGCTATATCCAGGACCGCTTCCTGCCAGACAAGGCAATTGATGTCCTTGATGAGGCTGGCGCCCGCGCACGCATCCACAAGATGAGTCTTCCACCAGAGATTGCCCAGGTAGACGCAGATCTTCTCCGCGTTCGTACCCAGAAGTCTGAGGCAGCAAGCGCTCAGGAGTTTGAGCAGGCAGCTCGTCTGCGTGATCAGGAGAAATCCCTGGTAGCAGAGAGGGATCGCTTAGAGACTGAGTGGCGTGAGCAGCTAGACAAGAATATCGTTACCGTTGACGAGGACGATATTGCAAAGGTTGTCTCTGGCATCACTGGTGTTCCTGTTTCCAACCTCACCGAGACTGAGGCTTCAAGGCTGCTTCGTACAGAAGATATCCTTCACCAGCGCGTTGTTGGTCAGGATGAGGCTGTTGTTAAGGTTGCAAAGGCAATCCGCAGAAGCCGCAGTCCTCTCAAAGACCCTAAGCGTCCTGGCGGCTCCTTCATCTTCTTAGGACCTTCCGGCGTAGGTAAGACTGAGCTTGCAAAGGCCCTGGCAGAGTTCCTGTTTGGCTCTGAAGACGCCCTGCTATCCTATGACATGTCCGAGTACATGGAGCGTCACACTGTAGCTAAGCTGGTTGGCGCACCTCCAGGATACGTGGGCTACGATGAGGGCGGCGAGCTCACTAAAGCTGTTCGTAGGCGTCCATACTCTGTTCTGCTCTTTGATGAGATTGAGAAAGCACATCCAGACGTCTTCAACATCTTGCTACAGATTCTGGACGAGGGCCGCTTGACTGACGGTCAAGGCCGTCACGTGGACTTCTCCAATACGGTTGTCATCATGACATCCAACATTGGCGCTCGCGAGATTGCCCGCACCAATACCATGGGCTTCTCGTCAGAAGGCTCTAAGGGACTCTCCGATAAAGAGATTACCAGCCGTGTTATGTCCGAGCTCAAGCGTGGATTCCGCCCAGAGTTCTTGAACCGTGTGGACGAGATTGTTGTCTTCAAGTCGCTCTCTACCGAGCAGCTTCGTGGCATTGTTGACCTCATGGTTCTTGAGCTACGCGATCGCCTGATTGCCAATGGCATGTCCATTGAGCTCACCGAGGCCGCAAAGGATCTGATTGCCAAAGACGGAACCGACCCTGTCTACGGCGCTCGTCCGCTGCGCCGCACCATTCAGTCGATGATTGAAGACCCACTGTCTGAGGAGCTTCTCTCTGGCCAGTGGACCGCAGGCGACATTGTTGCTGTTGATGTTGACGCTGAGGGCAAAAAGCTTGTGTTCACCAAGACCACGGGCGTCATCCCTGAGCCTCGCAAGAAAGAGACAATGGCGCAGCTTGACCAGATGGATGTCAGCATGGGACCATCCTCGCTGCCACAGGGTAGCGCAGGCGGTTCGTCCGACCTGATGTCCTCCGCCGAGTAAGACACTCCGACCCGAGGTTCTGCCTCGGGTCTTTTTGTATCGCAGCTAAAACACACAGTTCTCTTGGCAGAAGCTCTTGGCGAGAAACCCGTCTTCTCCAAACCGTCACTACACGCGCCGGCAACAAAACCGTATACTTGAAATGTTGAAACAAACTGAAGCCGTAAACGTACCAGATCGCAAAACGCAGCCTGTAAGCTGCAAGTAATTGAGGGAGAGCCATGGAGCCAACGCAACTTGATCCAAGCGCAACAGAAAACGAGGACCGTATTGCCACCGCTCTGAAGATGACTGCCCCTGGTACGGCGCTTCGCGTTGCACTGGACATGATTATCGCCGGCCGCTTGGGCGCCCTCATTTGCGTGGGAGATACAGAAAACGTCCTTGCTGCGGGCGGAGATGGTTTCAAACTTGATGTTTCTTTCACAGCAAATCGATTGTTTGAGCTCTGCAAGATGGATGGCGCTGTGGTGGTGGACAAAGACCTCACCAGAATTCTGCGCGCCAACTTCCACCTCAATCCTGATGCAACGCTTCCAACTGCAGAAACAGGCACTCGCCACCGTACTGCCGCTCGCATGAGCTTGCTCACCAAGTCTATTGTGATTGCTGTGTCTTCTCGCCGTTCGTTGATTACGGTCTACGTTGATGGTCACGTTATCCCACTGAAGTCTGTGCCAGCCATTATGTCTACCGTCAACCAGCTTTCGGTTGCCATGCAAAATACACGCCAGCAACTTGATCGTGCGCTTTTGCGCCTGACTGCTCTTGAGCTTGACAACTACGTCACTCTGGGCGATGTAGCAGGAATTTTCTACCTGTTTGAGGTTCTTTTGAGTGCCGCTGACCAGCTTGATTCTTGTCTTTTGGAGCTAGGTAGCGAGGGAAAAACCACTGCCATGCAGCGCGAGGAATATTTGGGTGGCATCGACGAGGCTTATAACCTGATGATTCGCGATTACGCTGTAGATTCTTCCGCTGAAGAGGCGCGCGCCATTCGCCGACGCTTCCACGAGACAGCAAACACTGAGCTCCGCTCCGCAGAAAGTGTTGGCCAGATTCTTGGCTACTCCGATGGCCGCGGAGAAGACGCGTCCATGGAGCCTCTGGGTCTGCGCACGCTTTCCCGCGTTCACGTGGTCAACGATGAGATTGCGGCCAGAATTGTTGACGCCTACGACAACCTGCAGCAGCTGCTTCACGTTGCAGAAAATGATACGTCCAGCCTCAAATCTCTGGGTGTCGAGAACCCCGGTGCACTTGCTAACAGTCTCCGCAGAATGTGGGGTAAGTCAGAATAATGGCTGCAAGCAGCACCTGTGCAAAGGTCGTGTCAAAGCCACGTCCTTCTCGCCTCACAACTCATGGAGCAAAAGCCGATACCGTGGCCGTCATTGTGGCCGGTGGCATTGGCGAGCGCTTTGGATATCCTGACGGCAAGCAGTTTATTTCTGTCTGCGGTCTTCCGCTGATGAGCTGGTCAATCCTTGCGTTTGATCATGCGCCAAGCGTGGCTCACATTGTGATTGCTTGCTCTGACGAGAAACGCGCTGCAGTTCAAGAGGGTGTTGTGGGCAAGCTTGTGCTCCACAAGCCTGTTCACTTTGCAACGTCTGGTGCTACCAGGCAGGAATCGGTTTACAACGCGCTCCAGGTAGTGCCTGCTGGATATGATTTTGTTTCTGTTCATGATGCGGTTCGCCCGCTCATTGAGGTAGAGACTATTGAGCAGGTCATTGGTACAGTTCGCAAGTCGCCTAAGATTGCGGGAGCAATTTTGGCTCACCGCGCAACTGATACGCTGAAGCGCGTAGATGGTGCAACCATTGTAGATACACCTGACCGCTCAACGTTCTGGGCTGCTCAGACCCCTCAGGTGTTCAAGACACGCACACTTCTTGAAGCCCACGAAGTAGCTCGCCAGGAAGGCTACCAGGGAACCGATGACTCGTCGTTAGTTGAACGACTTGGTCTTACGGTGCTGTGCGTTGAGTCGCAACGAGAAAACGTGAAGGTCACGTACCCGTCTGACCTTGCAATTGTTGAGGCTACGCTCAGCCGTCGCCTGGTAGAAGGCGCAACCGGAAGTGGGGCTGTAGGGTGAGTATGCCAGAGCTTAAAATTGGCCACGGATACGATGTTCATCGCCTGGTAGAGGGCAGAGATCTTATCTTAGGTGGCATCAAAATTGAGCACACCAAGGGTCTTCTCGGCCACTCTGATGCTGATGTTTTGGCTCATGCACTTATGGACGCCCTGCTAGGTGCTATGCGCGCTGGCGACATTGGCCAGCTTTTCCCAGATACAGACCCCGTTTATGAGGGCGCTGATTCTATGATGCTTCTGTCCCATGTTATGCAGCTTGTTCGTAATGAGGGCTTTGAGCTTCTGGACTGTGACTGCACCGTTGCAGCTCAAGAGCCTAAGTTACTTCCTCATCGCGACGCTATGAGAAACCGCATGGCGGAGGTCATGGGCGTTTCGCCAGATAAAGTTGGCGTAAAAGCAACCACCACCGAAGGCCTTGGCTTTGTGGGCACTCAAGAAGGTATTGCTGCCTGGGCAGTTGTGCTGCTGGGACGTAGCGCGCAATAAATTACAGCTCTACGATATGGTCGGCTGCCTCCACCACTTTAGGGTCATGAGATATGAGCAGTATTATGTGGTCTTGTTTGACCTTCTTGAGAAGATTAAGAAGGACATCAACACTTTTTTGATCTAATGCAGAAGTTGGCTCGTCAAGCAACATAACACTTGGATTCATAAGCATCATGCGGATAATTGCAATCTTTTGCTTTTCTCCACCAGAGATAGCTGAGCTTCGTTCACTCAGGCGGACATCAAGATTTTGATCGTCACCAAGCAGCAATTTTTCCAGGTTGAATAGCTTGATATAGCTGATTATCTCTTCATCTGTTGGTTGCTTTTTGCAGAGTAGGGTCAGATTATTTCTTACCGTATCGTCAACAATGCTTGGCTCTTGTTCGGTAAATCCAAGAGTATTTTTTCGAAGTTCATACTGATTAATTTGAGTGAGCAAATCCTCATTAATGGCAATAGTGCCTGATAGGTGAGAAGACCACTCTCCGTTAATGAGCTTCAGAAATGTTGATTTGCCTGTACCGTTTCCACCGGTAATAGCGTATATATTTCCTTTTGCAAAACTGCAAGACAAGTTGTTCATCAGTACTTTATTGGTATGTGGATAAGAGAAAGATACATTTGTGCAGGTAATTTGATTGACGTTCTCTGATGGAATGATGTTACCAACGGACTCTTGAGGTAAATCAAGAATCTGCTCAATTCGATTAAGACTTACCGCAATGCTCTGATAAGCCATGCCAAATTCCATAAGAAGCGTAATAGAGCCTAAAAGCGATACAAAATAGCTTGAAATGGTTGCAATATAGCCAGGCTGCAGTGCTCCAAGGAAAATTTGATATGCACAGGTAATAAAGACAATAGCTTGGAATACAGCAATTACAGCATTGTTTAATTCTTGTACGCCAAACTCAAGTTTGTACTGCTCATGAATGGCGCTACGAAGTTTTTGATTGACGGCATAGTGCTGATTAAAGAAGCGCTCAAAGAGGGAATGACGCCTGATGAAATCTACATCAGTGAACTGCGAGAGTTCAATCGATCCATACTGGGACCGCAGTTCTTTAGATTCTTTGTATCTTTTATAGGCCGAAGCTTGGATTTGCTTATAGATAACAAAACTCACCAACAACAGAACAACTGTTAC
>NZ_CAUSFQ010000048.1:0-10104 GCF_963530955.1 Lancefieldella parvula
ACCTACCAAAGCTGCGCTATTTTGTGCGCCAGGCCTAAAAGCCGACGCTAACACGCTGCAGAATCAAATCCCCCGCATATGAACTGCCTCCCCTTTCTTATGTCCAAGAAATGGGAGGCAGTTCGATGACAAGGCGTTTTACATTACATAAGCTCAACGTTACTCAAGCTCAAAGGCTCCTGTGTAGAGCTGGTAGTACGTTCCTCGCTTGGCGAGAAGTTCGTCGTGTGTACCGCGCTCAATAATGCGACCGTGGTCAAGTACGACAATAACATCTGCGTTTCTAACCGTAGAAAGACGGTGAGCAATAACAAAGGTGGTGCGGTCGTACATCAGAGCGTCCATACCACGCTGGACTATTGCTTCGGTACGTGTGTCAATGCTGGAAGTAGCTTCATCCAAAATCATGACTGGTGGATCTGCGACTGCTGCGCGAGCAATGGAGATGAGCTGGCGCTGTCCTTGGGAGAGGGCACTGCCGTTGTCCTTGAGCATGGTGTGGTAACCCTCTGGAAGACGTCTGATAAAGTCATCGGCACCAGCAAGTTTTGCGGCCTTTACGCAGTCCTCATCTGTGGCATCAAGACGGCCGTAGCGGATGTTATCCAAGACGGTACCTGTAAAGAGGTTGACGTCTTGCAGAACAATACCGAGAGCACGACGAAGAGCGCTCTTTCTAATTTTGTTAATGTTGATGCCATCGTAGCGAATTTTGCCGTCTTCAATGTCATAGAAGCGGTTGAGCAGGTTAGTAATGGTTGTTTTACCAGCGCCTGTTGCGCCAACAAAGGCAACCTTCTGACCAGGTTTTGCATAAAGAGAAATATCATGCAACACGGTGTGGCCAGGCTCGTAGCCAAAGTCAACATCAAAGAGGCGAACGTCTCCCTTAACAGGGGTGTAAGTAACCGTGCCGTCACTGTGTGGATACTTCCAAGCCCAGTAACCGGTGCGGTACTCAGCTTCCTGAACTTTACCGTCAATGGTTTCTGCGTTGACTAAAGTAACGTAACCTTCTTCAGTCTCTGCTGGTTCATCAAGTAGCTCAAAAACTCGATTAGCACCAGCGATACCCATAACAACAGAGTTAATCTGACTAGAAATCTGGTTGATCTGAGCGGAGAACTGACGTGTCATGTTGAGGAAGGGGACAGCTACAGCAATGGTGAAAGGTAGTCCAGATAAAGAAACGTTTTGAATGTTCAGAGTAATAAACACACCAGAAACTACAGCAACTACAACGTACATAATGTTGCCCAGATTGTTGAGGATAGGCATAAGCGTGTTGGCATAAAGATTTGCATTTCTTGCAACAACCATCAGCTCATCGTTGATTTTGTCAAATGATTCAATAGTTTCTGCCTCATGACTAAAGACCTTAACGACCTTCTCGCCATTCATCATTTCCTGAATGTGTCCCTCAACATCTGCGGTAGTCTTCTGAGTCTTAACAAAGTTCTTTGCAGACTTACCACCAAGGTTTTTAGTAGCAAGGCCCATCAAAGAGAATCCAAACAGAACAACCATGGCCATAAGTGCACTGTAGTAAAACATGATGAATACTACTGCGATGATAACCACAGAGGTAAAGAGGAGGTTTGGAAGACTGGTGCCAATCATTTGGCGCATTGCGTCAATATCATTGGTGTAATAGCTCATAATGTCGCCATTGAGGTGCGTATCAAAGTACCTAATAGGCAAGTCTTGCATGTGCGAGAACATCTTTGAACGCCATTTTTGCAGAGCTCCCTGGGTGACAATAGCCATACCCTGGGTAGAGATGATATTTGCAAGAAGTCCAATGACGTAGAAGGTGGCGAGAAGAGCCACGTTCTGGAAGACTAAGCCTTCAGCAGAACTCCAGTCACCACTATCAATAAAGTTAGAGATGATAGAGAGGATTCGCTCCAAGAAGACACTTGGGAGTGACTGCATAATTGCTTGGATAACAGCACCAAGGAGTGCTATAGGGAGAAGGACAGGATAGAACTCCCAGAGCATTTTAATGGTTCGAGTAAGAATTTTTCCCACGGGAAGCTTTGGTCTTGTACTGTTTGTTTCTGTTGCCCTACTCATGAGAAGTCACCTCACCTTCCTGAGACTGATTTTCATCAACACTTTGCTTGTTCTGTGAGAAGTACACTTCGCGGTAGATTGGATTATCTTTCAGGAGTTCTTCGTGCGTACCAATTGCGTTAACGCGGCCGTTATCCAGAACAATAATCTTGTCAGATTCTTCGATACTGGAAGTACGCTGAGCAATGATAATCTTGGTGGTATCAGGCAAGAAATCTTTAAGACCAGAGCGAATTAAAGAATCAGTCTTTGTATCAACAGCACTGGTAGAGTCATCAAGAATAAGTACTTTTGGGCGCCTAAGCAGTGCGCGCGCAATACAGAGTCTTTGCTTTTGACCGCCAGAAACGTTGTTGCCACCCTGCTCAATATGAGTCTCATATTTATCAGGGAAGGTTTGAACAAAGCTATCAGCCTGAGCAAGACGAGCTGCCTCAAGAATCTCTTCATCGGTAGCGTCAGGGTTACCCCACAGGAGATTCTCTTTGATGGTGCCGCTAAAGAGAACGTTTTTCTGAAGAACCATGGCAACAGCACCACGAAGAGTGTCAATGTCATAGTCTTTGACATTGTGTCCACCAACAGAAACGCTACCAGCGGTTACATCGTATAGTCGAGGAATGAGCTGCACCAGCGTGGACTTTGCAGAACCGGTACCACCGATGATACCGATGACCTCACCAGAGTTGATGTGAAGATCTACACCAGACAGGGCTTCTCGACCCTCTGGACCGGAATAGGAGAATCCAACGTTCTCAAAATCAATGGATCCGTCTGTAACCTCGGTCAGAGGATTTTCTGGGTTGTTAATAGTGGAAGTTGCAAGAAGTACCTCACAGATGCGGCGAGCACCTTCTTCTGCAATGATGATCATGGCAAAGACAAAGGAAAGCATCATGAGTGACATAAGCATCATAAAGCCATACGTAATAAGCGAAGAAAGCTGTCCAACGCCAAATGCAGTTCCCTGAGAAGAAACAATCAGATACGAGCCAAAGTACAGAATGAAGACAAACAGCACGTAAATAGTGAAGTTCATAAATGGAGAGTTCAGAGCCATGAGCCTCTCGGCTGCTGTAAAATCTTCGCGCAGCTCTTCTGAAGCCTTATCGAATTTCTGACGCTCAAAGTTTTCATTTACAAATGACTTAACAACGCGGATACCAGCCAAGTTTTCTTCAGCAGATTCATTGAGTGCGTCGTATCTCTTAAATACCTTTTTAAAAATAGGAATGACTCTAGAAATAATGAAGTAGAGACCAATTCCTAGAAGAGGCATGACGGCAACAAAAATAATGGCAAGCCAGCCACCCATGATAAAGCCAGCAATAAACGCTGCAATAAACATAAATGGAGCACGAACGGCCATGCGGATGAGCATCATAAATGCCATTTGTACGTTAGAAATATCCGTAGTAAGGCGTGTTACTAACGATGACGAAGAGAATGCATCAATAGTGGTAAACGAGAAATTTTGGATATTACGGAACATATCACGGCGAAGATTGCGCGCAAAGCCCGTGGATGCTTTGGCAACAGAAATACCGGATAGTGTTCCAAACAGCAGCGACAGCATTGCCATAGCAGCAAGAACAGCTCCAGACTGAATGACAGCGTTTAGTTCTGCCCCTGTGCGAAGCGTATCAACAAGATTAGCTGTTCTAAAAGGAATAAGAATTTCTAAGATGGTCTCAATTAACACAAAGAGAGGAGTGAGGATAGTGTCTCTTTTGAACTCGCCGATACTCTTTGAAAGCACTAAAGCAATCTCTTTAATGGAAAGATTACTGACATCTACAATACCTGTCAGGGCAGAGGGAACCATAGCAGTTTCTGCTTCAGTTGATTCAACCATGTTTTCAAGTTCTTCAGTTGAAGTTACTTCTTCTGACATGCTGTTTCTCCCTTCTCATCTCTGTTAATTGTGTCCCAATGTTCAACTAAACGATCTAGATATGCGCAGAATGTAACTTTTTCTTCATCTGAAAGAACCGACAAAGCCTGTGCTTCAAATGACTCGATGGCCTCTTGAGCTTCTTTTGCTTGTTTTCGACCTTCTTTTGTCAAAGAAAGAAGTGTTTGTCTGCGATCTTTGTCTACGCGTGTACGTTCAACAAGACCTTTTGCTTCAAGTTTGCTCACCATTTCTGAAAGCGATGCAGATGCATTCTTAGTTTTGGCGAGAAGATCTTTTTGGGTCATTTCTCCATCACGATATAGTGTGGTCAAAATAAACTGCTGACCACCACGACATCCACGCGTGATGTAAAGATAATGGCCTAGGTGGCCAAGATTGCGAATGATGCGCATCTCTTGAGTAGGTGAGGTTGATGCCTGATGCATGAGTACCTCCCGTAACAGAAATAATTCTTGTTAGGTATTGTACTCAAAAATTCTGAGATAGCAAGGTACTTAACAATTAAGTACCTAAGTTTTTTAAATTCCGCAAAATTTGCAGGTAAGATAAACAATTGCTCTTGTAAAAATCCTAAAGATACAAGAAATTTGCAAATAGTCTACGTATTACTGCACCCGGAGACACCTTCGGAACATTGTGAGGGCATCCTGGAATGAAGAGAAGTCGAGCGGTAGGGATTGCCTCGGCAATACGGCGAGTTTCTTCTGGGTAGATTTCGTCATATTCACCAGCCATGACAACAACAGGAACAGAAATATATCCAAGAGTTGCGGGATCAATATGTGGGTTGTCTACCATAAGCTCCAAATGCTCTGCAATACGAGCTGCTTCAGCAGGCGAGGGAACGGGATAGCCATCTTCTAGAACAGCGCCTTCCCAACCTTGAGCTGCCCAACGTTTGTTGCCCTCGATGCTTTCATAGAGCCAGGTCATATCACCTAACGTGTCAGGCTCAAGATTTGCTCCGATAGATACAAGAGAGGTAACTACGTCTGGATAGTCGCGTGCCAGAAGAAGACCAAGAATAGCTCCGTCAGAAAAGCCCACAATATGAGCAGACGCAACACCAAGCTGCTTTAGGACAACGTATGCATCTTCTGCCATCTGCTCGTAGGTAAAGGCGGCTGTTCCTCGAGTGCTCAAACCCTGATCTCTCGAGTCAATACCTATTGCGGTGTAACCTTGGTTACACACTTCATCAATGATGGTGCCAAAGATGCCATGCTCTTCTCCATTTCCGTGGAGAAACACAATAGGCGCAGCATTGGTAGCGTTAGTAACAGACGCCAAATAAGCCGCAGTTGAAGCGAGGTCTTTACAGGGTTTCTCGCCAGCTGGAGCAGCAGGAGTGTAGACAAACGTTGCAATTTCTGCGCCGTCATCAAGCAACACCTGAAGATGACTCTTCAGGTGTGCTGTTGGCTTGCTATAAGGTTTTGGGCGGTAGACGGATGGAAACTCAACCACGTATGCTCCTAGCTGCGTGTTTTAGTTCTTCTGGCTTGGATGTGCTTTGAAGAAGTCAAAGCGAGGAGGGAGCTCTTCAAGCTGGTGCTCCTCTGCGCTCTGGCCAAGCTTTGCCGCAAGCTCTTTTGGACCCATAAAGGCGTTCTCCCAAGAGAAGAACTCCTCATGTGGGAAGTTGAGAGCATCTGCAATGCGCTCGCAGCCTTCCGGAACAGCCGGGTGCATAAGCAGCGTGATGGTCTTGAGCGCATAGAATGCATCAGCAAGTGCCTGGTCGTAGGCCTCGTCATTGCCCTGAGCGGCCTTGGAAGCCTCGCCCCAACGCTTGTTTTCTGCGCGAGCATACTCATCAACAGCGGCAAGTGCAGAGTGTGCGTCAAAGCCGTATGCAAGCTGCTCGTACTTCAGCAGAACCTCTTGAGCAGCATCGATAACTTCCTGGTGAGGCTCACTGATAGGCAGGTGACCACCACACGCATTGGCCGCACCATACAGGCAGCTACGAGCCATGCGGTTAAAGATGTTAGTGAGAAATGCTGACTCCTTGAGCGCTGGATCAACAACGCGAGGGTCATCCTTTACCAGAAGATCTGGCTCGCCGTCTTTGTCCTTCCTGGATACAGAGGTGTCAAAAGCCTTTGGCGAGAAGGACACGGCGCGCTGATCAAGGCCAAGTGAGAGCCAGTGAGCGCGGAGTTGCTCTGGAGTGTAGAACTCAAGAAGCTCTTCAGCCATTGGAGGCTTGATAGCACCAGAGCTGGAAGCCTTCTTGTTCATAAAGAGAATGTGGTAGTTAGCAACTGGAGTATCGGTGATAAGACCCCAATCAAGTGCATCCCACAGCGGGTTCTGGACAATGCAGTAGAAGAAGATGTTGTCCTGACCAATGAACTGGTAGACAGCAGCATCGTCACTGCACCACCAATCGCGCCACTCGTCAGAAGAGTAGCGAGAACCACCGTTGCTAGCGTCTTCAGAAAGAGCAGCACGTGTGAAGGTGATAGGAGCCCAGAGGGACTCAGTCCAGACCCAGATGGTAAGGTCTTTGAGATCTTCAATGTCTGGAGACTTAAGGCCCCAAGAAATATTACCCGTCATGCGGTAAGGCAGGAGAGTCTTGCTTGTTCTAAAACGAATTCCAGCCTCTTTGAGTTTCTCGCGAGCCTCATCTCTGTCTTGCCAATTTTCAAAGACAACTGAGAAGGAAGATGCATTACCTTCTGGCTCAATGACATTATGAGCTGGGAGGGAAGAGGCAACGCCGTCAAAGTCTTGGCGGAAGGAATTTTGAATGTAGATAATAGGCTCAGTTAAAGTCTCTTGAACGGTAGAGGTAACAACTGAGCGAATCTGTGGGTTGTTCTTCCACTTTTCTACCAGGTTGTTTAGAAACTCTTTGTATTGTGGCAGGTCAAAGTACCAGCTTGGTGCAGGACGAAGCTCTGGCGTGGTGCCAGTGAGCTGCGAAACAGGGGCAATGAGCTCCTCTGGATTGAACTGATGACCCAGGTCGCATTCTTCTGCATAAGCTTTCTCTGACTTGCAGCCCTTAATAGGGCAACGTCCATTGACCTGGCGTCCATTAAGGAACGTCTGAGCCTCAGTATCGTAAAACTGTTTAGTTGAGAGCTTGGAGAGTTTACCGCGCTCGTAAAGGCGGTGCATGATGCTGTCAGCCATCTCTTCGTGGATCTTTGCGGCGGGTTCTAGCGCGGAACCGCCGTAGAAATCAAGCGAGATATTGTAGGCGTTAAGAGCGCTTTTCTGCAGGTTGTGATTATGATTTACGTAGTCAAGGATGGTGCCCTCGTAACCCTCTTCTTCAACCTTTTTGCGATAGCCCTCTGCGATAGGAGAGCCATAGCAATCAGTTCCCGAGATAAACAGTACGTTTTTCTGGCCAATACGATCTCTTAAGAAACGAGCAAAGAAATCTGCTGGGACAAAGACGCCCGCAATATGTCCAAAGTGGAGATTCTTGTTACCGTAGGGCATACCACCGGTAATGACAGCGCGCTTAGGAAAATGAGGGCGGTTGTTTATGTCGTAGCTTTCGGCCATGGATACCTCGCAGTTGGAATTAGTAGATTTAAGCAAATTGTCTTCTTATTCTAATCTTTTTTGATTCACTACACGAATAGATTCAGAAGTCGATACTATAGTGAGTAGAAATTATGTAAGGAGAGTTTGTGGGAAGAAAAAAACCAAAGACAAGCCTTGAGTTTGTTCTAAAGGATCCACCAAAGTCTGTGGTGACGCCCTTCCTTGTGGCTGACCTTGCACTTTTGCTTATGTTTGTGTGTCATATTCCGCTGATGGTTATGGGAGAGCTCCCAGCCAATGACATCCTTCCAGCCGTGTTGGGTCTTCTAGGAAGCATGTTGGCAGGTGGCTTGATCCTTGTGTGGATTACCCGCGTCAATAAGCGAGATTTTAGGTCATTGGGCCTTCGAGTAAGCTCCTGGCCAGGATTTATGCGCGGAGTTACCTTTGGCTTTTTGATGGTGCTGTTTACCTTTGGCTCTATCATGCTCATTGAAGGCTTTGACTTTAACTTCAACGCTTCCTATAACATTTTTGCTGCTCTCTTCTTACTTGTGGCAACCCTTATTGAGTCCGCAGCAGAAGAAATCTTGTTTAGAGGTTATCTACAAACTGGTGTTGCAGCTAAGAGTTCTTTCCCTGTAGCGCTTGTGCTTCAAGCAGTGCTCTTTACCGCAACGTATGGACTAACGCCTAACATCTCTATTGCCGCAGCAATCTCAGTCTTTTTGATGGGCATTCTTTATGGCTTGGTGTTTTGGCTTACCGATAATCTGCTCATGACCATTGCTATGCACTTTATCTGGAACTTTGTAACCGGCCCTATTCTGGGCATATCGGTTACCACTACGCTTCTTCCTACCACGCTCTTAACAGCGTATCCTGCAGCATCTGAGTTTATCTCGGGTGGCGCCTACGGTATCGAAGCAAGCGTTGTTACCATTTTTGTATGCCTTGCTGCCTGCGCTATAGTAGGTTGGAAATGTTATAAGGCACAAGGCGAGAAGAACTAATGGCTTCAAACATGCTTCAGTCAATTGAGACTCTTTCAGTAGAGCCGGGAACACCGCTGCTGCTCCATGCATGCTGTGGTCCATGCTCACTTGAACCTTTAAAACATTTGAGGGAAGAGGGCTTTGAGCCAACCATCTGCTGGACTAATCCTAATATTCAGCCAGTTGAAGAGCATGATAGGCGTCTTCAAACCTTACTTACGTGGGCTCAAGAAGAGGCTCATGTTGAGGTGATTGTGGCAGGAGATCCGCGAGAGCAGTGGGAGCGAGCCGTGGCCCCTCAGGGATTTGAGCGAGATCGTCGCTGTCGCGCTTGTTACGCAATCCGCTTGGCAGAGAGTTGTCGTGTGGCGGCTGAGCGCGGGTTTGAATACGTTTCTACAACACTGGCTGTCTCGCCCTATCAGCTCTTTGATGCGTGCGAGGATGAGTTGGTGTCCATTGCGCATGCTCATGGACTGACGCCTGTATGGAGAGATTTCCGTCCGTTTTACCCAGAGGCCACAAAAGAGTCTCGTGAGCTTGGTATGTATCGACAAAATTACTGCGGTTGCAGATATTCTGCAGCCGAGGCTCAGATAGAGCGTCATGAAGCTCGTGACGCAAGAAAGGCAGCACGTCATGCGAACTGACGATTTTGATTACAACCTTCCAGAAGAACGTATTGCACAAGCTCCTGCTGAGCCAAGGGACTCTTGTAGGCTTTTGGTGCTGCATAGAGAAAATGGCCGCATAGAGCACAAGCACTTCACCGATATTGTGGAGTATCTTGAGCCGGGCGATTTGGTTGTAGTTAATCAGACGCGCGTTATGCCAGCTCGCCTTGTAGGTAAAAAGCAAAATACGGGCGGCGTCTCAGAAACGCTGCTTTTAAAACGTCGAGAAGACATTGATGCTTTGGGTAGTGTATGGGAGTGTCTGGTAAATCCTGGTAAGCGTCTAAAGCCTGGCGCAATAATTGAATACCGTGCAGGTGGCTTGCATGCTCCTGACTCAGCTCCTGTTGTGTTGACGGGCACCATTGTGGACTTTGTTGACGACAACAGGGGAGGTCGCCTGGTGCGTTTTGAAGCACAGGGAGATCGCACTCTTGACGAGGCTATTCATGAGGCGGGCCACGTTCCACTGCCTCCGTATATTACACAGTACGAGGGAGACCCAGAGAAGTACCAGACAGTCTACGCTATGCAGGACGAGCATTCTGCTGCAGCTCCTACAGCGGGTCTTCACTTTACTCCTGAGCTCATTGAAACAATCAAAGCAAAGGGTGTTCAGTGGGCATCCGTTGAGCTAGAGGTGGGTATTGATACCTTCAGGTTGGTAACAGAGGATGATCCTACTAAGCACGTCATTCATACTGAGCGCTACCACGTAGCTCCAGAAGTTGTAGAAGCAGTAAAGGCTACCAAAGCCGCTGGTCATAAGGTTATTGCCATTGGTACTACCAGTGTTCGCTCGCTTGAAAGTGCTTGGGATAATCAGATTCCTGCAGCTGAGCCTCCTGTTGTTGCCCGTCGCTTTGAGGAGGAAGAAGACTCTGATGCAGTGACTCATAAAGGCGATATGGTTGCCAGAGAAATCGCAACC
>NZ_CAUSFQ010000049.1:0-9986 GCF_963530955.1 Lancefieldella parvula
GCCGTTTGCAATGGAGTACTCGGTGCACTGCTTGCCGCTGTAAGTGACGTAACCACCCATGCGTCCGGCCTGCTCAAGCTCTGGGAGGTCAAAGGTCTTGCCCGCCTGAGCTGCAACTTCGTCGAGGGTGAGGCAGCCAATGGAGACATGTGACCAGCAAGCAAACATGCCGTTGCCGTGCTCGCCGAGCATCCAAGCGTTAATGCAAGATGCTGGATAGCCGGTAGCGCCGGAAAGCGCATGGCGAAGTCGAGCGGAATCCAGCGTGGTACCGGAACCGATAACCTTATTTGGATCGGCGCCGGTCAGATACTGGAGCTCAGTGGTAACAACGTCGCATGGGTTTGCGATGTTGACCCAAACGCCATCAAAGCCAGCGTCTGCGATGCGCTTTGCAAACTTCTTGGCCTCGTCAGTGGTGACGAAGAGCTCACCATCACGACTACCTGCTGCAGCTTCAATGTGGCCAGCAGCATTAACAATAATGTCGCAGCCAGCAAGCTCCTCATAGCGGTCATCAAGCTCATAGACGCGAGCGGGGTGTGGATAAAATGGCATTGCGTCCAACAGGTCATTTACCTGAGCCTTGCAGAGGACCTCATTTGTGTCGCTAATGTAGAGCTCAGTTGCAAGTCCCTGGTAAAGTAGGGCGTTTGCAACATGTGCGCCAACATGATTAGCGCCGATAATACCAATTTTGCTGATGAGAGCCATAGTCCACCTCTTTTGTCTCGCCAAAATACTGTGCCTGTTAGCCTAGCGGTTTTTTGCATAAACGGGTAACGATACAAAAAGACGAAACAGATTAGATACAACAATCCCCTCAACGTGCCATTTAAGCCCGCAAACGGTATAGTAGTAACCCAAGATTTGGAGAGGAACTATGGGATACAAGACACCAACATGCTCTATTGCGCGTAGTTGCGGAGGCTGTGAATGGCTTTCGGTCCCCTATCCTATCCAACTTAAGCGCAAGCAGGCGCAGGTAGAAGAACTTCTCGCCCCGCTGGCAAGCATCAATAACGTAACTATCGAGCCTATCCGTGGAATGGACGAGCCCCTGGCGTATCGTCATAAGGCGGCAACGCCATTTGCGCCTGGCAAGGGTCGCACGGTTCGCTCCGGTTTTTACGCAAGCGGAACGCACAAGATTATTGCTTCAAAGGAATGCCTGGTAGAAGACGGTCGAGCTCGCGCCATCCTCAATGACGTGGCATTTCTTGCTGGCCAGTTTAACATCCACGCCTACCAGGAGGATCGCGGCAAAGGAGCGTTGCGCCATGGCGTAGTTCGCTGCGGATATGCCACTGACGATGTCATGCTGGTGTTGGTGGTCAATGGTCAGCACCTGCCCCATGAGCAGGAATTTGTTGCCGCGCTTCGCAAGGCTCACCCTGAGCTGACCAGCATCTTCTTGAACGTCAACCAGAAGCGCACCAACGCAATCTTGGGGCGAGAAACCCGTCTGCTTTGGGGTTCAACATCTATGAGCGATAGGCTTTTGGGCTGCACGTTTGAGATTGGCCCAACCAGTTTCTACCAGACCAACCCTCAGCAAACTGAGGTGCTCTACCAACTGGCCATCGACGGCGCGCTAGCAAGCTCCGAGCTTGCTGGCTCCGAGCTTGCAGGTTCCGAGTCCGTCGGCACCGCGCAGGCCGGCGCCGCGTTGACCGACGCTTCCACTCAGGCAGCCATTTCCGCACCGGCTAGCAGCCTGCGAGTTCTTGACGCCTACTGCGGTACAGGAACCATTGGACTTTGCTTAGCACACGCCGCCGAAGCTCAAGGCATCAACCTCTTACTCACTGGCGTTGACCAGGTTGAGAACAACATTCAGATGGCACGCAGAAACGCTCGAAACAATAAGCTTGAAGCTGAGTTTATCTGCGACGATGCCACTCGCTACATGCAGGCGCTGGCAAAAGATGGTCAAAACTTTGACGTTATTATTCTTGATCCGCCTCGCGCTGGTTCCACGCCCACCTTCCTCAAGGCAACAGCCCAGCTAGCCCAGAAGAAAATCGTGTACGTGAGCTGCAACGTTGTAACACAGGCCAGAGACCTCAAAGTTCTTCTCGACAGCGGGTTTGCCATTGAGCGCGTGACGCCTGTGGACATGTTCCCTCACACCAAGCATGTGGAGTGCGTAGTTTTGATGTCACGCACAGATGGATGACGCGGCTGAAACCCGCATGTAACAGGGGCTTTCGGCGATAGCTGCTTCATGTGGATTACAGACGAAGGCGTGAAACTTAAAGACTTATAGAAGGTGTTACATTCCGCTTCTACGGGACGTAGAATAGAGACACATATCGTTTGCATGGTGAGTTAACAGGAGGCTTGTTGCAATGCTTGAAACGAAAAAAACGCTTATCGTCGTCTACAAGGACGAGCTTCTGATGAATCAGCTCAAGAAGATGATCGAGACACATGATGATGCTGAAAATGAGGTTGTCGGCACAAGGGACAACTCCATCAACGTCGTGTCTTGGACGGAGAAGGTTTGGCTCGGTAATAAGAAGGCCGGAAACATACAAGGAAAGATTCTATTCCTCGGCGACATCAAGGGAACAGACAAGCTCATCCCCGTCATCGACGTGAAGTTCGATGACTGCGGCGTCAAATACGGATGGGCAGGCAATCAGGCTGTCCTCTATGTTGAGCCGGAAGCCTTGACCAGCCGAGAGGGCTACGACGAGTTTCTGAAGAAGTTGTCAGACCTCCCAGTTCCCAATTTCCTGAAGACGATGAAGCAAGATATCGTTGAGAACGCCGGAGAGGAGCCCGTCGTAGAGATCGCCAAGCAAGAAGAGACTGACGGCGAGAAGGAGGCTCCTGCCTTCTTGAATGTGGCGAAGAAGATTCTCGATAGTGGAGCAGATGCCTTCGAGAAGGTCAGTGAGCAGGTCGCAGTCAAATCCGAAGAGATATTCAGGAACAAATCCCTCATGAAAAGGCAGATGCTCTTCTACGGAGCTATCCATCTTTACAGAGATGAGCTTGAGAGCTTCATGAACAAATAGGGTAACTATCGATGCAGACGAAAAGCGAAGTACAACAAGGCTGGGAATTTGCCGCAGCGATAATGGGAGCGGACGTAGGCGCCCACATGGGCACGGAATACGTCAGTGCCGTTGAAGCGGCAATTAAGCAGCTTGAAGATAATATCAACAACCACCAGTACCGCAATCTTGGAATCGGACAGCTGCAGGGCTACATGTTCGAGGAATGGGAAGCTGGCACATTTAACGTTGATGCGGTGGCGGCAGATTCGGCAGACCGCGCAGCGGTTCTTCACAGCACGGCGAAGGACTCCGTGGACATTCACCTGAAATCCGGCACGGATTACAGTGCCAAGTCCTACGGAATCGCCGAGCAGACCGCCAGGGCGCAGGCTCGCTTCAATCCCGACACCGGTCAGGCGAGCTATCAGGGTCAGGGCAGGCTCGTTCCGTCAGATCAGCTCGATACCGCAAAACAGACCGCACATCGGGAAGCACTCCGAAACGAGCCTATCCGTGAGGACGTGTCGAAAGCCTACGACGAGACAGAGTTGAGACTGACCGACAAGCTTGCAAACGACGAGGGTGTGGAGTCCAGATCTGCCTCCAGAAAAGACCTCGAGAAGATGGCAAAGGAAAGCAAGAAGCAGGAGTTCAAAGCAGAGGAGCATGGCGTCACAGCTGAGGGCGCGATCAAGACGAAATACCTGCTGAAGCAGGCTCTGAAAGCCGGATACACTACGGCAGCCATAACGGTAGCCGTTCAACTTGCTCCGGAGATATATAAAGCCATCGATTTCCTCATCAAGAACGGAGAACTCGACCTTTCCACAGTCAAGCACATAGGTGAGAAAGGAATATCGGCAGGTGCAGAAGGGTTCCTTCGCGGTTCGATATCGTCTTCACTTCTCATCATGTGCGAGAGCGGTGCGCTTGGCGAAGCCCTCAAGGGAATCAGCCCGACGCTTCTCGGCACCGTTGTTGCTCTGGTTTTGCAGACCACAAAGAACAGCATTCTCGTCGCTGCAGGAAAGATGACCACACAGCAGATGGGTGCGGCATTCGTGGATATGGTCGTCGTGTCCGGCGGATACCTCGTTAGTGCACATATTGGAGGTATCATAGGTCAGACACTCGGATTCCAGCTTCCTGTTCTCGGATACCTGCTGGGCAGCCTGATAGGAAACTCCTTCTGCGTCATCTACAACATCGGCAAGAAGAAGCTAATCTCGTTCTGCGTTGATACTGGCTTCACCTGTTTTGGGCTGGTAGAGCAGAACTATGAGCTTCCAGAGGACGTACTCCATGAGATGGGAGTCGAGACGATAGAGATACCACGCACCAGAATCGAGACCACGGAGATACCGAGGATCGCCATCGGTGCGGCTGAACTAAAGAAAGCGGACTACGAGACAATCGACATCACCGTCCTGCGCCGAGGAGTAATAGGCGTAAACAAAGTCGGGTATGTCTTCTCGTAACGATGTCAACCGAGGAAGTTTATTTACGCATGATTGAATAGTCGAAAAACAAGCAGAAGATGATTTGGGGATTTCTGGACTCTCAAGAAGAATCCAAGATGGCTGACAGGGGGCGAGACGGTATCAGATTATCCACGCACATCCAGTCATGAGGAACAGGTCATAGGGCGGATATATTTACACAAACAGGCGAAAAACCGCCTTCATCCGTGCGCACACAACCCACAACGTTTCTCACGTCTCGTGCCATGTTGAGTGCGTTGTGGTGCTGGCTCGCGTTTAGATTAAAGTCACAAATTGAATTGAGCAGCTATGAAAACGGTAGAATTTGGAAAACAACATAACGACGTAATCATGCTGCTTCATGGTGGCGGTTTATCTTGGTGGAATTATAAAGCCGAGGCTGAACTGTTGAAGGATCAGTATCACGTTGTGCTGCCAATCCTTGACGGACATGCAGGTAGTGACGATGATTTTATAAGCATTGAGAAAAACGCAAGTCGGCTCATTTCTTTTATCGATAAAAAATTTGGAGGCTCGGTTCTCCTTATTGGAGGGCTGTCCCTTGGTGCACAGATTTTAGTAGAGATGCTGACGCAACGAAACTCAATTTGTCAAAACGCTGTCATTGAAAGTGCGTCTGTCATTCCGTCTACGATGACAAATGCCTTGATTAAACCGATGTTTTCACTAAGTTATGGCTTAGTGAAAAAGAAGTGTTTTGCTCAAATGCAATTTGACTATCTTCATATTCGTAAAGATTTATTTGAAGACTATTATCGGGACACGTCACAAATCTCAAAAGAGAACATGATTGCATTCTTGGAAGCAAATACATCCTATGAGATAAAACCCAACTTTCAAGATGTCCACGCCAAAGTCCGTATTCTTGTCGGAGAAAAAGAACAGAAAAAGATGATCTGCTCAGCAGAACAAATACATAAGGTACTGCCTAATAGCGTTCTTGAAATAAAGAAAGGCTTATATCATGGTGAGTATTCCATCAACCATTCCGAAGAGTATACAAAAGAACTTCTAGACATGATTAATGCTCAATAGACCCTTGCCGTCCATCGCCCATCGTTCTGTCCTCCAAAACTCAGGAGTTCCCGTGATTATAAAAGCTTTACCTAAGCCATCGCTGGACATCCGCGCTTGCTGCGTTCCGTAAAAATTTAAGCGTACAATTGTTAGTACGTTCTACTTGCTTTTCATCAGGGCATTTTTACGACTAGTGAGGCTCATATGAAAGTGCAGCAGCTCATTAAAGATACGTGCACAATAGTCGCCGAGGACCTCGGCGCGGCAAAAGCGGATCAGATTGCACAGACGGCTCAAAAGCGGTACGAAGCACTTTGTGCAGAAAACACATCAGATTCCAAGGAACTCCGCGCTCACTCTTACAAGCGCATTTACCCTGGTATTGCAGTATATGAAGCTCTACGCGCAGAGGGCATCCCACAAGAAAAGGCCGTCTGGTATATTCGCGAGTATTTCCAGCGATTTGCTGCCAAACGAGTCCCACTCTTCCAATGGGCCATCAAAACGTTTGGTCTTGCACGTACGTTTCCTCGCCTCTTTAAATCAGGTATCGAGAAAAGCTGCACATCAAATGCTGGATTTGCCTTTGAATATCCAGAAAGTCACGGTAACGAAGCTCACCTCAATATTGTGAGCTGCCCCTACTATGAGATAACCAAAAAATATGGCTGCCCCGAAATAACCGCTGCATACTGTGATAGTGACGATGCAGGATACGGTAATCTGCATCCTCAACTTATCTGGGGCCGTACAAAAACCATAGGCCACGGTGGCGATTGTTGCGATTTTCTCTTAGAGTATAAAGAGAACTAATCGCAGGTAGACGCTGTTTGCCTGCACCGTCGCTAAAATTTTGTCTTCAACATGACGTGCTTTGAGCACGTTAACTAGGAGTTTTTTATGCAAGAAAATCGCATGTTTTCCGACGTCAAGCAGGCAAAGAGACTAACTCCAGCTTGGCTTAGTCCCTTTTTAGCCGTTTTCTTGTTGGTCGTTGGGCAAATTATTGGCGCTATTGTAATGACCATCTCAGCAGCACTTATTATTGCCCCTTACTACATGGCGCACCCAGATCTTCCAGATCGCCTTTCCGATTCCCTCAATCTGAGAGAGATTTTTGGAGACTACTATCTTCTGATAATGCTTCTTTCCTTTGTCTTTATCGCAGGCCTCTTTTTCCTGTGGGTAAAACTCTTTGAAAAACGTCCGATTGTTACTCTGGGATTTTACAAAGATAACTGGAAGAAAGAGCTGCTCAAGGGCTTTGGTCTAGGAATTCTTCTCTTCTCTATTGTGATGCTGATTCTCATTTTGACCGGATCTTATCAATTAGTTGGCACTACTTTTACGCCTTATGCCTTCGGTTTTGTTCTTCTCACCATTCCGTTTTGGCTCATTCAGGGTGGAACAGAAGAACTTATCACTAGAGGATGGCTTCTTCCTGTCATGGCAGAGAAGTCCAATAAAATTATTGCAATCGTGGTTTCGAGCAGTCTATTTGGTCTTCTCCATATGTTTAACAGCGGCTTTACCATGCAGTCTCTGATTGACCTGATTCTTTTTGGCATCTTAGAGACGTTCTATATCATCAAAACTGACAATCTCTGGGGAGCCGCTGGCATTCACGGAGCCTGGAACTTTGCTCAGGGCAACATCTTTGGAGTTCTGGTAAGCGGTAGCACTACAGGCAGTTCTTTGCTGCAGTTTGCCCCTGGCAGTGGCCCGGATTGGCTTACCGGCGGTAGCTTTGGCGCAGAAGGTTCCATCGTTTGCACGCTTGTTATGCTGGTAACTATCCTGATTCTTGCCTATCAGCTCAGGAAATCTGGCAAGCTCTTTACAAAGAAGCCTACCGAGAAACCCGCTGAGGCCGCAAACGCTTCTTCATAACTAACCCAATTTTATTAAATTCTAATTTCACGGATAGGGTAACTTTTTCGTCACCTCCTCCTTATAATTAAAATAACAAAGGAGGAGGTGTTTTATGTCAAAGAAACAAATCAATCTATTTGTAGGCTCTATCGGAGCTTTTATCGGAGTATTTGTTTTTATCGCTTATATTCCACAAATTATTGCAAATCTACAGGGAGTAAAGGCTCAACCTTTTCAGCCACTATTTGCAGCAGTTTCTTGTCTCATTTGGGTCATCTATGGTTGGACTAAAGAGCCCAAAAAGGACTGGATTCTTATTATCCCAAATACTGCTGGTGTAATTTTGGGCGGTTTGACGTTCCTTACTGCTTTATAACAGCTAAACAGCAACTTTACATTAGAAATCTGGTGACATGAAAAATGCCACCGGATTTCTATTTTTCTCCTGGCAGTGGCCAGGATTGGCTTACCGACGGTAGCTTTGGCGCAGAAGGTTCCATCGTTTGCACGCTTGTTATGCTGGCAAGCATCCTGATTCTTGCCTATCATCTCAGGAAATCTGGCAAGCTCTTTGAAAAGAAATCTGCCGAGGTCGCAGGTGCAAATCTACAAATTTCATACTACGCTGAGTCTCACAAACGTATTGCATTCTGTCCACCTAGATCGATTGATTTTTCTCGTCCACTTCTCCTGAACCATAAGGAGAAGTGGATTATGTATATACGGTCAATTTGCGGCTTGAACAGCAAGTCGTTCTCGCCATTTATTATGATTTATCTATCTTGTTGCTGTTTGAGGAGAAATAATGCGCGCTAAGAAAGTTTTGAGCATTTTATTTGCTCTTGCTCTTGTTTTGAGCAGCCTACCTGCATCTGCAATTGCTGAATCTATTGAAGACGCAGGTAAATACTCTGTTGTAGTCTCGTACGTTAACGTATTAAACGACGAAGAGATTCACGCTCCTTCTAAACAAGTTGTAAATGAGGGAGAATCTTGGTCTGTTACAGCTCCAACAATCACCGGCTATGACCTGGAAGATCCTGCTCAAGCAACTGTTACTGGCGTTGCTTCTGGCTCAGATCACTACATCAAGCAGACTGTCTATTACATGCCTAGTTATGTTACCTACACCGTTAAGCGCATGAAGGAAATGACTACCGGCAATTATGTTGAGGCTTCCTCCGAAGAAAATTACGGTGTGCCCGATTCGATTGTTACTGCTTCCGATGTCACTTATCCAGGTTTTGTACGCACAACTACAGACCTTTCGCTCAAGGTTACCGCAGATGGCAAGGCTGTTAAGTACATTTACTATGACCGCAATCCTCGCAGCGCAATTTATTTCTCAACTTCCGGCAGTGAGCTTTCTCCTGTAATTGGAAATCCAGGAGATGCTGTTCCTGCCGTCCCTAATCCAACACGAACTGGTTATACCTTTGCTGGTTGGGACCTTAATGACGATGGTATTGCAGATTCTTTGCCTACCACCATGCCTCAAGAGCCTGTTACCGCAAAGGCACTTTGGACTCCAGCAACAGCAACGTATCACTACGCCTATTTTATTCAGGATCCAAACAACCCTTCTAACTACAACTACGTCACAACTACTGCAGCTTCCGGAACCGTTGGAACAATGACTGCAACTGCTCCTGTTCAGCCAAATACAGGTGTTTTCCGCTTTGAAACATACAGTCACGAGAGCGATCCAACTCCTATTGCAGCAGATGGTTCCACCACTATTAACGTTTACTACAACCTTGCAACTATCACCGTTAATGTGCGTCCAAAGAGAAATGGCTCCATTCTTGATACGCTTACGCTTCGTTATGGTGAGTCGTTTAATCCTTACGCCATTAACCCCAATACCGGCAACAAGTACAGCGACGACATGCTCGCCGCCGTGCGTGCAGACGACCCTTCTGGAACCTACTATTGGTATGGCATAATCCCTGGTGTTGGCGGTACTGCAACCACTTTCCAAGCAAAAACAACTGATCCAGGATCCAAAATTACTGCAGATAATGTGCTTGATATTTACGGCCGCTATACCAATTCCGCTGATCTTGGTCCACGTTAACTCTTCTACTACTATCAAAAACTTGATGGTACCTACGATATGGGCGGAGACCACACGCTTTCTCGACCTGGCATGATTACAGAGATTGCTGGAAATGCTGGTGATGGCTACCTTGAGAGTGAGAATAGACATCCTGGTTTTTCGTATGACGGCTACCGCATGAGCATTGGCCATTTTGATGGAACCAATTACGATGCACTTGGTTGGACCAGTTGGCAGCCATACAACTTCGACTACCTCATCACTGATTACAATTCCAACTTGATTGAGCACCGCTATAAGCGCAATACCTATACCGTTACCTACGTAAGCTCTGGTACAACTGTTGCTACGCACTCTCACCTCTTTGGAGAGTCCTTTAATGCCAGCATTGATGTTCCTGGCACCTCTTTAACTTCTCCACGTCCTGGTTATGTTTTCAAGGGCTGGTACGACAATTCAGAGACTGTGGGCACTCCTATTACCGACACCACTATGCCTGCAACCAATACCGTGTTGTATGCCAAATGG
>NZ_CAUSFQ010000050.1:0-9821 GCF_963530955.1 Lancefieldella parvula
CCTCCGCCATCTGATCCGCTACGCGACGAACTTCTTTTTCTGAAGCGCCCCAGAAAAGCACGTTAGACAAGCGCGAGAAGGGCGGGTAAGCTCCTTCTCTTCTTTCTTTAAGCTCTGTGTCAAGAAACGGACGCCTGTCATGGGTCACAACAGAAGCAATAGCAGGATGTGTTGACCAGTACGACTGGATGATGACCTTACCAGGCTTTTCTCCCCTGCCTGCACGGCCTGCAACCTGCTCAAGCAAGTCAAAAGTTCTCTCAGCTGCTCTAAAATCTGGCAGCTTAAGCATCGTATCAGCGTTAATAACGCCAACCAAGGTTACGTCTGGGAAATCCAGTCCCTTTGCAATCATCTGCGTTCCAATGAGCACCGCTCCAGGAGTTGCATCAAAAAGCTCAAGGAGTCGCTGGTGCTCGCCCTTTTTAGCCGTAGTATCAGCGTCCATACGAATAATTGGTGCATCGCTACCAAGCAGCAACTTGAGCTCGTCTTCTACACGCTGCGTTCCCACGCCATAAGCCCCCATGTAACGACTTCCGCAGTTTGGACATTTGCTGGAAGGATTGGGATACGCGTGCTGGGACCATTGCCTACCACAACTGTGGCAAACCAGAGAATGCGTGCGCTCATGGTACGTGAGAGACGTCGAGCAATGCGGACACTCGGGCACACAACCACACTCGCGACACATCAAAAAGTTTGCAAATCCGCGACGATTAAGGAGTAGAACGCTTTTCTCGCCACACTCTGTTGTTTCTTGCAGTGCAAGAGCAAGAGCTGCCGAGAAGACCGATCTGCCTCCGTTTTTGAACTGGGAAGCCATATCAACTACCTGGACCTGCGGGAGCACCGCCACGCCAGGCCTCTCGGTCATGGCAACGCGTGTCCAGTTAGTATCACGCCAGCTTCCTTGAGCTGTTCGGTAGAGACTCTCAAGCGAAGGTGTTGCAGAACCAAGCACCAGCGCAGCACCGTGTAGACGCGCCATCTGAGCAGCTACTTCTCTTGCGTGATAGCGTGGGAGCGAATCTTGCTTGTATGAAGCCTCGTGTTCCTCGTCAATGATGTAAAGTCCGGGGTTTTGGATGGGTGCAAACAGGGCAGATCGAGCACCTACTACCACGCGAGCCCTACCCTGCCTGATTAAATCCCACTGGTCAAAGCGCTCACCAATTGAAAGCTTTGAGTGAAGAACGGCCACCTGCTCACCAAAACGTGAACGGAATCGGCCTACTGTTTGTGCGGTAAGAGAAATCTCAGGGACAAGCACTACAGCACCCTTGCCAGCCGCTAAGGTCTTTTCAATAGCAGAGAGATACACCTCGGTTTTACCTGAGCCAGTTACACCATCAATAAGCACAACATCGCCCTGAGCGGCAGTTTGTGCAGTCTCGATTGCTGCAAGAGCAGACTCTTGCCCCTCAGTAAGTTGCTGAGGACGAGGTGCTACACCACTTGAAAGCGTGGTTCCCAGACCCTCCTGGCTTCCACGAATTTGTCGCTGTGTGCGCACCTCAACGATGTCTTTTTTCTGCAGTGCAGTTACTGCACTGCGAGCTCCTGGGATTGTGGCCGAGAGCTCGGATAACCTCATGGCGCCTTGCGCCAGAGCCTCAAGTACCGATCGCTGCTTGCTTGCATTTGCCGCAGGCGTAAAGTCAGCCGCCTTTTCTGTCAGCTCAACCCATCGCTCATCAACAGGACCGGAGTTCTCACAAACAAGCTGCCAGGGAGATTCTGCATCTTTTCTGGTGACTTTAACCTTTTGACCAGGCGCTAAAAAAGGATGCAATGCGTCTGCATAACTACAGGCATATTCTTTGCTCATCCATTCTGCTACCTGTGCAGACTGCTCATCAAATGCTGAATCTGCTAGAACTTGTGTTATTGGAAGGACGCGAGAAACATCTAAACCTAAAGACACACGGTCTGAGACACCCACAATGTAGCCAACAACCTGCCTGTGAGAAAACGGCACCAAGACCGTTGTTCCCACAACCGCAGTCTCTTCCAAAGATTCTGGAATGGCGTAGTCAAACGTGCCAGAGAGAGCACGAGTTGGTATGTCTAAAACAACATGTGCAAAAGGCACGTTCTTGCCTCCTTAAAGCCGTGGTTGATGGTTTACATCAAACGTGTAACGAGCAACGTGTGGCTGACCAGCTTCTTCAACCTCAACACAAACAAATGCACACTCAACCTTAGTGAATCCGCGTTGCATCAAAACGTAGGCATAGAAGTTTGCTTGCATCTGATGATGCTCATAAATCTGAGTTGCACTAAGGCCTTTATCGCCTGTTTTATAGTCAACTACCAGCGCATCTTTGCTTCCCTTATTATAAGCGAGAAGGTCGATGGCTCCTTCTACATAGTTCCCATATTCAAAATCAACCTGTAGCGTAAAGGGAGACTCCGCAATAACTACATCGTGAGCAAGAGCTTCCTGTCTTATCTCTGAGTTGCCCCACAACTCAAGTGCTTGTTTAACTCGTGATACCGCGCGCTGAGGAACACTATTCTTCAAGCACAATCTATCAATAGTTTGTTCATCAACCTTAGCCTGAGTCTCAACCATAATCTGAGCCAGCTCATGGAAGGCTGAACCAAGGCTGGTTGGATCTACTCCATCATCAGCTAATGAACCAGCCAAAACCGTAGAAGTCTCAGTTACTGGTTGAGGGTTATTTGCATCATATTCCAGGCTTTGTGCCTGGCACTCTTCCTCAAGCGCCTTGTTATTCTCGCCCTTAAAGTTCTCTGCCATTTGTTGGTGAGCGGAAGAATAACTAAAGAAACCTTCTCGCTGGTCATACGTAGCTTCTGGTGCAATGCTCAGCTGAACCTTCTCATAGAGGTTAAACGTTTCTTCAGCTTGAGGGTTTTTCTCTTCACTTGGTTTGCTATTAGAAGGTTCAGGCTTACCGCCAAAAGGTTCAACCAACTCTAAACCTTCAACCTGAATTGGCTCATCCTTCTTGCCCGAACCCTGAACTACACGCATACAACCAGCAAGATTTCCACCATATTCAAACGGATGCTCACCAGCAGAAAGTGGGGGCTCTTCAAATAAGGCATTTGTGATCTTGCGCGTATAACGAGGGCTAATTCCCTCTTTAGTAAGGTCGATGGTTGAAGTCAGAATTACTGCTTCGCGAGCTCGCGTCAGAGCAACATACAGACGGCGATTCTGCTCCTGCTCTTCAAACTCATTCTCTTGAGTTTCTAGGAACATTCTCCACTCAAGAAGACCCTTGCACTCATCAATACTTGTAGGAACCTCATGACAGCCATCATACAATTCATGAAGTTTTTTAGAACTGCTTGAGAATGCAATCTGATACGAATCGTCTTTTTTAACATGCAAAAATGGTTCACTGCCAGCGCCTGCCTTAGGGCCAGACACAGCTCCTACAACAGCAACAACAGGAAATTCCAATCCTTTAGAAGCATGAATGGTCATAAAAGTTACGGCGTTTTGAGTGCTGCAGTGAAGCACCTTTGGCGACTCTTTAGCCGTGTTACACCATTGACTAAACGCTTTTGCGACTGAAGCTACGCCAATGCTCAGCTCCTTTTGCAAGCTATCAATTTGTTCAAGAGCTGCAAAGATATTTGCAATCTTTGACTGCCCCTCATTCCCCATCTTTTGAAGGCGAGAAATCCATCCGGCATCAAGAACTACCTTTTTAATGACGTCTGAAACTCTCTTGTTTGAAAGAGAGCTACGAGCGTTACTCAACACCTCTAAAGCATTTTTGAGCTTTGGACTTATCTCAAAAGGTGGATTAAATGCGTCATTTACCACTGACTCTGCAATATCTCTATTGGTAATCCTCTGACCATTTTCTCCAAAATTAGTGCCCAAGAGAAGCAGGTCAGACGCATCAAGGCTAAAAATCTCACTCGAGAGTACAGGAAACAGTCCCTCGTATGAATCGTACATATTTGCGAGTGCCTGTAAAAGACTACCAATCAGCTGAACCTCAGGCTGCTCACCAAATGTTGAAGCTCCAGAAACCACGCTTTCAATTCCAAAGGTACGAAGCGCCTCAATATAGGGCTGTGCCTTTTTAACCGATTTCATCAAAATTGCAACATCTTTTGCTTGGATATTCTCATCCTGCATAAGCGTGTTGATTCTGTCTGCAAGCTGATACGCAACAAGCTGGTTTCTTGTGACCTCATCGCCTGGCTTAGAATTTCCTGACTTTTCAAATTTTGTGACTTCAAAATATACGCGAGGCGAATGAGCAATGAACGGAGTTGCAGGCTCTTCTCGCCCAGCAGACAGATCCATAAAGTTAGGTATCATGCCATCAGCACTGCAAACCTTTGCAACAAATCGCAAAATTTCGTTGTGGCTGCGGAAATTATTTACAAGACGGGGTTGCAAATCTTCTGAAACCTCTGCTTGACGTCTAAAGAACACATCAACATCAGCACCGCGGAATCGATAGATTGACTGCTGCGCATCACCAACTGTTGTGAGATATTGAGCATCTTTACCTGAGAGACTCTTAATCATCTGCACCTGTTGCTGGTCCGTATCTTGGAACTCGTCAACCATTACAAGCTTGAATTTATCCGTGTAAACAGCTGCAATCTCTGGACGCTCTTCAAACACCTGTGCCGTTAGATGCAAAAGATCATCGTTATCAAGGCCGCCAACAGCAAGTTTCTTCTGTTTAAAGAGCTTGTAGACCTGCTCTGTAACATCTTTTAGACACTGACCCTCAGACATGTCCTGAATAAGTCCAAATAAAGCGTTGCAAACTTTAAGCTGGTACGCAGCTTCATCTTTTACAATTTTTATTTCTTTTGAGGAACGGACGGCCTTAACGGCTTTTCCCAAAGCCTCCCAAAACGCCTGGTCAAAATCAGTGAGCGAGAGAACCAAGTGTTGCTGCAATTTACTTGAAAGATCAGATTGAACACTTTGTAGTTGCTCTGCTTCATCTGGTTTTGTGGCAGCAATTGCACCCTTTAGTGCTTCAAGTGCAGCGTCTAGGTCTTCAAGCTCTCTTCTTAGAACTTCCAGGTTAGAGCTATCCCCTACAAACGAAATAGCATCCATTCCTACAGGAGATGACTGAGCGTACGAAATCAGTGTTTCAATACGAGACTTCAGTGCATCTCTGTTCCCTGCATAGGTTGAGAGAAACTCAGCATAGCTTTCATCTTGAGAAAGCTCTCTGAGTACTTCTTCAATTGATATATTGACCAGCTGATTTCTGGTCATGTCGTCAATGATTTCAAACTCAGGATCAAGACCCAAATCAAGTGCATGAATTTTTAAGATTCTGCTGCACATACCGTGGATAGTACTAATCCACGCATCATCAACCTGCAACGCTGCGCTGTGAAGACCTTCTTTTTCTAGAGCTTCTCTAACGCGCTCTTTAATTTCTGTAGCTGCGGCATTGGTAAACGTAATAATCAATGCCTGGTCAAGACTACTCAGATACGGCTTTCCGTCAGTTCCCGAGCCTTCTTTTAAAGCCCACACAATTCTCTGTGTAAGCGTAAAAGTTTTTCCTGAACCAGCACCTGCTGCAACAAAAAGAGGCTTATCAAGCGTCTTGATGGTCTTCTCTTGACCGGGCGTATAACGTGTGTCAGCCATAGTAGCTTACCTCCTCTTGTCGCACAGTTTTACTGGACAATACTTACATGCATCCTTATCGCAAGGATTGGCTCGGACATCTCCAGAAAGCATGGCTTGAACCTTCTGAGCAATTAAACTCTCCCAAGCGTCAAAGTAGTCTGCAAACTCTGCTGAGTTGTGAGACACAACCATAACCGCCTGGTCCCTGAGCTTTTTATCTTCCGGATGCATGTTCCAAATATGTTCTGTTGCCGCTTCTGTTGCCATGCCTGCAAGAGCAAATGAAGGCTTATCTTTTTGCTCTTTGGTACCCAGATAAATTGCAGCAACTGGCTCAAGCTTATATTTGGTGAGCTGCTTTCTCATAATCTGAGCATATATTGCAGACTGTACATGCCTTGGCAGAATCTCTTTTGAAAGCTCACTATCCAGACTTAGCTTTGCTGAATAAGCCTTCAGATCTTTTGTGACCTTGTGTTTATAGTCAATAATAAGTGCCTGACCATGAGCGTTTACATCTACGCGGTCAATCGAGCCTGTAAATTGAGCTCCTGCATACTCAACAACATTTTCTTCTCTACCAAAACGAAGCTCAAAAAATCTGGGCTGATAGCCAATAAAGTGCGAAGCTTCAAACTCGAGAAGATTCTTGAGATCTTCTCGTATATTCTCAACCTGTTTTCTTTCTTGAATGCTATGCGGAATAAGCTCATTTGAAGATGCTCGGTTAATGTTGTTGAATTGCTCATCCCAGACCTGGGCAAAACAGCTGTCTAACACTTGTTTTGCATGATCTAGATTATCAGAGGTAATCCTAGAGCCAGGAATGTCTTGTAAAAGTGCAGATTCAACCACTGAATCAACTTCAGCCACATCACAACCAAGTGCTTCAGCTAAAAGTGTTGCATGTGTTAGCTCTAGTACACGATGGATAAAGGTACCTATCTGCATTGGAGCAAAGTCAGTGTCTACCTGAGAAATTTTGATGCGACGTTGCGTGAACCATTTGTAGGGACACTCAAGATACGTCTCAATCTGAGAAGCGGAAAGAAGCGGTAGTCCTTCTCGCGAGACCTCTATAAGACCCTGCAATTCCTGCTCAAGAGTCTCCCGAGTCAAATGACGTGGGAGTACCACGATATTTTTGAGTTTAGGATCAATCTCACCAGACTCGATTGTTGGGAGTTCTGCAACACGTTCTGGGTCAGTAGCTTGAGGCAACAGGTTTACTAGCACCTCTTCTTCTCCGCGTGCAACCTCCGTCTTCTTTGCATAGTCTTTGGGATAGCATGCTTTAACCTCACTGAGAGCTACTGCGTTAAAGACATCTTTTTGTTCAACCTTCTCAAACGCAACGCTGGTAGAAGCAGTTGTAAGCGCCGTATAAAAATCTCTTTGATACCGTGCAAACTCTGATACCTTAGACGTTTTACTCGCATGGCGAACAAACTCTTGAAGCGCACCATCAGATGCTTTAACACCAAAATTCAGCGTATCCATACCCTGGAAAATGACAGTATCAAAAGAACGTGGCTCAAAAGAATGAGCTTGGCTCACAGGAGCTATCAGCACCTGAATATCAGACTGAATACCATTAGAAACAGGCATCATGACCGTCTGGTCTTTGCAAAGCTCAATAAAAGATTTGAGTGTCTGAGGAGTGAGCTTTAATCCTGCCTCATGCAACTCCTGTGCAGAAGAAACAATCTTGTTCATTACCTTAAGCGACTCTTGGTTTTGAAGAGACTGAAGCATCAACTCTTTAGACTGAGCAGCCTCTGACTGCTCGTCAGATGTTTCTGCAGAAAGGTATTCAATAATGCGCTGAGCAGCAGAACCAATTCTGCCAAGCTCAAGGCTCTTGATGGTCTCTGCGCACAAACGCGAGCTCATAGCCGCCTTAGAAAGCGTCTCAAGCACTCTGGTGGCATACAGCGTTCTATTACCGCGCCAGCTCTTATCCAGCATCCACGCACGCTCAACACTTATGTCTGAAATAGGTGAAATCAGATAGTCCGTAAGAGTACGTGGAGGCCACCACGACATATCCCCCATCTGATGGTCAGATGCCTGGTAGTCAATGTTTTTCTCGAGCTCTGAGCGTTCACTGAGCGTGACGTACGCATCAATCAAGCTAGCAAACGCGCTGCCTGCAAGTGAATCTTGAATGCGTACCGAGCGATTATAGTGAGCAGCAATCCCCTTTGCTGCAAGCTTTTGCGAGAGCGCATCCCAAACCCTTTGTGAATCTGAGGTGTACACCACAAAGCTCTTGCTACCAGACTCAACGCGCTGAGAGATATATCTGCTGATAGACTCTGCCTCGGCGTGCTGACCTAGCGGCGACAAAAACGTTACTGCACCGCTCGGCGTAACCTCATTACCCTCCTTGGCCCTGAACACCCTGGCGAGAAGATCGTTGAGCTCCTGACTTTTTGCGGCTGGCGCCGGCTCCGTATCCACACGACAATCGCACCCCGGGCCGCCAACCAACTCTAGTTGCTGCTCTGCCGCGTAACCTGCAGGTCCTTCGGGCACGTAGAGAGAAAACACCACATCCCGCTTCTGCGACAGCTTGCGCACAAACTGAAGACGTGCCTCCGAAAGATCTTCAACTCGCGAGAAAACCAATGCAGGTCCTTGTGCTGGTATGGACTGCAGTAGGTGGTCCAAACACTGACACATCTCAACGTAAGATTTTTCTTCAAGCAGCGCCTTGTAGCGCTCGAGCACCTTACAAGCACTCATCTGACCAGCAGAAAGTTGACCGGAGGTCGTAATCTGATCAAGTTCTGTAAGATACTCTGGAGCAAGCTTAGACAGAAGCTCCACCGTACCCTTGCTCGTAGTTAAAGTGCCTAGCTCATCAGCTGACATTCCATCCAAAATCTGCTGGAAAAATACCTTGCGAAGCGTATTTGAAAGCAAACGATCTGAGCTTCCATACAACTTCCATTGATCGCGCATCCACTCATCAAAAGTTGAAACATTCACGCCAACAGAGAGCTCTTGGATGGCACCAAGCTGTCTCTTAACTAACAACACAGTATCGGAAGAAGGAACTATAAGCTGAGCAGACCCCCACCTCTCAAGTGAAGCCCTTAGCTGATCTTGAATAGAGTTTGATAAGAAAGCACCTGTTTGTTGTTTGTACAGAAGCAAGCCCATACGTCACCTCTCCGATTTTTCTTACTTCTAAAGTTACCACGCACACCGGACATAAATTAGAATCAAACTAAACAACAACTAAAAATCCCGTATCAAAAGGATTTTCATGATTATTTTGCTTCCTCCATCATCAGGAAAAACTGCGCCCACCTCGGGTCCTTCTCTTGATCTCTCATCACTTTTGTTTGGCTCCGAGCTTACCAGCTGTCGAGAAGAACTCATCAAGGACTTACACCAGGTATGTTCTCACGCAAACGCAGCTCAGGTACTAAAAATTGGTCCTAACACCGTTGGTGACATAACCGACAACCTAGACGTCTATGAAGCTCCAACCACAACCGCACTCAACCTCTATACCGGCGTGCTATTTGAGGCTGCAAAATTCAACCAGACACTTGAAAACGTTACGTTAGAAAACACGCAGAAAACGGTTGCATTACCAGCAGATATCCTCAACTCAGAAATCATGATTTTCTCTGGTCTCTGGGGCGTTGTGAGGCCGCATGATCTTCTCCCCAACTATAGACTTTCTGCCTCAATCAAGTTGCCCACCATAGGCACTGTTGCTACTTACTGGAAAAAGCAGCTTAATCCCCTGTTAAACGCCGCTCTAAAAGATCAGATAGTTGTGGATTGCCGCTCGGGAGAATACAGAAAGATGTGGACGCCATCGGCAAAGCATCCTTGTGAGCTGTTGCAAGTTGTTGTTCAGCGAGAAGATCCTGGTACGGGAAAGCGCAGTGTTGTATCGCATAACGCAAAACATATGCGTGGTGTACTTGCAGGCGCTCTCTTTGAGCAACGCGCAAACGGAAAACTCTCTAATGAAGTTAGCGTGTCTCAAATTGTAGAAATTGCAAGCAATCTACCAGGCGTCATTGACGTTGACGTAAGCACGGCAAAAGCTTCTGGAGAAGCAACGCTCACGCTTGTTACTGGCCGCTAGTCACTGCTCAAAACTAAGCCAAAATTTTCAAAATAGACCTGCATAATTGAACTGCCTCCCATTTCTTGGACACGAGAAATAGGAGGCAGTTCAAAACAC
>NZ_CAUSFQ010000051.1:0-9804 GCF_963530955.1 Lancefieldella parvula
TGGGCAGTAGGTGTGGAGACAATCTGCAACAGGTGCAAAAGAATCGCCAGCTGGTCTTAGAGGCTCTTGGAGCTGGCGAGTTTTTCTCGCAACTCCTTATTCCTCATCAGGTACATGGAAGCAAGGTAGTTTGTCTGACTTCCAATACACCAGAGGCTTTTGAACAGGCTCAAGCTGAGGCAGAAACTGGTGCAGACGCCATAGTATGTACGGTTCAAAATACGCCTGTGATGTTGGCGTTTGCCGATTGTGTGCCCGTAATTCTTGTAGCTCCCGGCGGATTTGCGGTGGCGCATTCTGGCTGGAAAGGCACAATTGCCCGCATTTCTGCGCGCGCAACCGAGGCGCTTTGCCAGGCAACTGGCGCCAAATCTTCCGAGGTCAAAGCATATATTGGTCCGCACATTGGCGGCGCTGACTACGAGGTTTCTCCGGAGCTCATTCAGATGTTCTCACAAGAGTTTGGTCCCGGCGTTGTAGGCCGTGCATCTGGCGAGAGGTACTTAGATCTTGGATATGCCGTCAGAGCCGCACTGGTAGATGTTGGTGTACGCGCGTCTGCTATCGAAGAGGTTACTGACTCGACCGCCTCTACAACTGAGCGGTTCTTCTCGTACCGAGCAGAGCATGGCAAGTGCGGAAGACACGCGGCTGTTGCTTACATGGCGTCAAAGTAGGGTAGAAGACGTTTAGCGCTATCGGAGAAGGTGTTTAGGTCTACGCCAAAAGTCGTTAAACGTTACGTAAGATGTTGATGTATTCACCGCAAGAGATGATGGCTATGACGTACGATTCAGATGAATATCTTGAGTTTATAAAGGCTCGTAGAGCTCAGATTGAGTCACTTGTGGCGGATGCTGCAAAAAAGTCCGGCAGAAGCGCCTCTGAGATTGAAATTGTGGCCGTCTCCAAAACCGTTCCTGTTGAGGCTGTCCTTGCAGCTTATAAGGCTGGCTATAGGGTTTTTGGCGAGAATCGCCCACAAGAGCTGACACATAAACTGACGTGTTTATCTGAAACTCCTTTTGCGTCTGAGATAACTTTTGACATGATTGGTAATCTTCAGAAGAACAAGATTAACCAGGTAGTTGGTAAGGTTCGCTACATTCATTCAATTTCTTCCGAACATCTTGCAGAGGCGGTTTCAAAGCGTGCTGAGGTGAAGGGTACTGAGGAGTCTGTTCTACTTGAGGTAAACGTCTCCGCTGAAGCCTCAAAATCGGGTTTCTCACCAGAAGAAGTGTCTGAGTCTATTCAAAAGATTGTTGAGCTTCCGCACATTTCTGTTGTGGGTCTGATGACTATGGCACCAAAAGATGATCCAGAGCGCGCCAAGAGAACATTCTCAGGACTTCGAGAATTGCGTGATCGCTTAAGCCAACAAGTTGGTTTGAAGTTAGATGTTCTTTCTTGCGGCATGAGTGATGACTTTACGTATGCCATTGAAGAGGGTTCTACGACTATTCGACTGGGTCGAGTATTGTTTGACCCAGCCTATACGTTGAGTGGGCACTAAAATAGTTGCAAGTTTTTGATACAGTAGTAAGAAGTTACGTGCGTTACAGAAAGGCACAATGATGAGCATTCTTGATACGCTAAGAGCAAAGCTTCGTGGTGGTCAGGACGATGAGTACTACGACGATGAGTATTACGGCGATGAGGGCTATGACGAGGTAGATGAAGCTTCTCCACGTTCATACGATGATCGTGCACAGCAAGGCTCTTCCAACAGACTACTGGGCAATCCATCCAGACCAGAGGCAGAGAGCGTTTCTGTGTATACGCGCTCTGGCAAGCCAATCAGCACAAATCCAGCTGCTTCTTATAATCCTCAGCAGGATATGCGCTCCCGTGCTTCTGCGTATGCATCTCGTCAGGAGCCTTCTGGATACACTCCTTCTTACGAGCATACCGTGAGCCCAAATCTGCCAACTCCTGGTGATATTGGTCTTCGTCCTGTGAGCCGTACAAGCTATTCCGGACAGCTGCCACCATACGTTCTTCGTCCTGTTTCTTATGACGATGTTCAGTCGGTAGTTCGCCGTGTTCGTACTGGTCAGCCAGTTGTCCTTATCTTTAAGAACACCAACATTGAGGTTGCCAAGAGAATTTTGGACTTCAGTTTTGGTCTTTCTTATGGACTTGACGGAGCTGTTGAAGAAGTTGCTGACCGCGTTTTTGTTGTACTTCCTCATGGTGTCTCTTTGACGCAGGCTGATCTTGATAAGCTTGCTGATGAGGGCGAGATTACCAGGTAACTGGAGGTTTTTGTGTTTTCATATTATGTCTTGAACGCGCTCTATACTTTGTTGAGGATTTACAGCTTCTGCATTGTGGTATGGTGCCTGTCCTCTTGGATTACCGTTTCTAATGATTCGGTTAGAAACATTCTTAAGGCTATTGGCAAAATTGTTGAGCCATATCTCAATGTGTTTAGGAAGGTGATTCCTCCAATTTCTGGCGTCGATCTCTCGCCGATTGTTGCACTTTTTGTGCTTAATCTTGTGGAACGTTTTGCCATTTCGACGCTGGGCCTTATACTAATATAGGAAACTAGTTTGTCTTTAATTACAAACTGAGTAGTTATGATGTGTGGTACGTCTACTCGCAGACTGAAAGGGAACAAAGATGGCAATCACACCAGCAGACATCGAGCAGCAGACATTCTCTCCTGCTGAGACCGGCTACAATCCAGAGGAAGTTGACGCATTTCTTGAGCAGCTCTCTTCTGAGGTTGATGCAATGCTTCAAAAGATCGCTGACCTTAAGGGCCGTCTGACCAGCACTGAGCAGCAGCTTGCTGCAGCACAGGCTCAGGTTGCAAACCTTGAGGAGAACGCAAGCGTTCCTTCTGTTGAGGAGACAAACGCTGCAGCTATTGCTGCATCCGAGCACCAGATTTCTCAGGTCCTCATTGTTGCTCAGCAGAGCGCAGATAAGCTTGTTGCAGACGCTCGTGCAAACGCAGAGCGCATTCGCAACGAGGCAGACCAGAAGGCTCGTGAGGTTATCCGTCAGGCTCTTGCAGAGAAGCAGACTGAGCTTGATGAGATTGATCGCCTCAAGCAGTCCCGTGAGGACTTCCGCGCTGAGTACCGTAAGCTCCTCCAGCACTTCCTTGATGATGCAGATTCTGTCTTCCCAGAGACCGTTCTTACCAACAATACTCCAACTGGTTCTCAGAATGCTGCACAGCCTGCAGCACAGCAGACTCAGGTTTCCGCACCTGCACCTGCAGCTGGTGACTTCAACGATCTTGACTAAGTTATAGTCACTTTATTTGAATTGATAAGCGCTCAGCTCTGCTGGGCGCTTTTTTTGTAAGTCTTCTTAAGCAGCAGCCTTACAACCCAGAGGTAAGCTTTTGGTTAAACACTTGCTTTTGTTCTATATGATGCACATCCTTTCTGTTTTCTCGCCCCTGATAGCAATCGGGCACGCCTTGGCTACGCGCAGCTTCTGCACTTGTGGTTGCGGTAAGCTCAGGGAGCCCTTGCCAGACACGCTTTGGCATCCAATGAGCGCGCAAATCGTATCCTCTTTCTGCAGGTCCGCGACCTTCTAGACCAACTCCTTCGTAGAAGCGCCTCCACATGGCTTGTACGTATTTCTCATCAGTTGCAAGGTCTGTTCTAGAGAGCAGCTCTTCTAAAGAAGTGTCATCAAGCTGAATGGTTCCAAAGGTCTTCATTTCTGGGGCATAAAAACTGACTATATGGTGAGCTGGATCAACAATAAAAAACCGCTCTGTACTCATTCGTTTGACAAAGTAATTGCAGGTTAGTGGTACTACGTTTGCATTAGGCTGAAATACAGACATAAAAGAGCCGTCTGACATGCGAGAAAATCGAACAAATTGACGCGTGTGCTCTCGCTCAGTTTCTACCTGCCTAGCTAATGCATTAAATTCTGCTACGGTTGGGTCAGCAATATCTTCAAGTGCTCCTATGCCGTAGGAGAATGCAAGACGGATGTACCTATGCACAACCTCTGGCATAGCATGAGCATCAGAAGCACATGCCAAAACGATGCGACGTGTTATCTCTCTTGTTCCTACTTTCTTCTCTAGACCTGTAAGAACTCGTCTAGCTAAGGCAACTACTGAGTCATCAGAGGGGTCTGGTCCACAGAGAACATGCTCCCCAAGACTAGGCTGACAAAAGCTTTCTCTAACAAGACGTACGTGTGCTGGGTTAGCATGCGAGAGATAGGTGAGCCCTACAGCCCCTACAACGCCTTCTAAGCTTGGATTGCAGGAGATAACAACCTTCTGAGGCTTGGAGAGTCTTGTAAGCCTCTGAACAAGCGAGACAAGCTCTACACTTTGATTAGAAGAGCCTGAGTTGAGAGGACTCAATACGACGTCTCGTTTTGTTGTACGAACTTGCTTTGGCATCAGCAATTACCCTCTGTTTAATCAGTTCTTGGTCAAGTGGGGCTGAGGCATCTCTTACGCCACAGCAGGTGAGAAAATGGTGTGATCGTTTGAGCTGTATTCCTAGCCGTTTAAGATCATCAAAGGTGAGACGAGACCGTTTTCTTGCAGCAATAATTCTTCGTGCACCGGTAGGGCCAATACCGGGCACTCGTAAAAGTATTTCTAGTGGAGCATCCATAATCTCTACGGGAAATTGATTAAGATGTGCCAGCGCCCAGCCAAGCTTTGGATCAATTTCTAAATCAAGCCAAGGTGCTTCTGGAGAAACCAGCTCATCAGGAGAAAACGCATAGTAGCGCATAAGCCAATCAGCCTGGTAGAGACGGTGTTCCCTGCGGAGGGGAACGGGAGTGTCCAGCTCAGGAAGACGATTGTCTTCTATAACAGGAATATAGGCAGAAAAGAATACTCGTTTTAACTCAAATTGCTGGTACAGCGATTGAGACAAGTGCAATATTTGATTATCCGATTCTGGAGAAGCTCCAATGATAATTTGAGTTGATTGCCCAGCAGGCGAGAAGGACCTCTTGCCCGAAGATACTCTTGATGAGCGCATAAACGTGTTCTTTAAACAGTTGGAACGTAGAGCTAAACCTTCTTTTATAATCTGCTTCTGAGTAGGAATAACAATGCCCTTAGATTTTCCAGCAGACTTCACAATGCCCTTTGATGCATTTTTAGCTTCAAGCAATTGCCTTTCTTCAGAGACGCGTAGGCGGTGAATGAAAGACATGGGTTTAGTAACCGTTTCTGCGTTTTTGTGAGGACAAAGTTTAGTAAGTGAGGTTGAGCTAGGTAATTCCAGATTGACGGAGAGTCTATCTGCTAAGCGGCCAATAGCATCAATAAGATCTGGATCTGTTCCGGGAATTACTTTTGCATGAACATAGCCGTTAAACAGCAACTCATTCCTAAGGTAGGAGAGGCATTCAATCATGAGTTCTGTGGTGTGGTCTGGCGATCCTATAACACCTGAGGAAAGAAAGAGCCCCTCTATGTAATTTCTTTTATAGAAATCTACGGTAAGCTCTGCTAATTCCTGTGGTGTAAAGGTAGCCCGCTTGGTTTGTGCAGAAGATCTATTGACGCAGTAAGCACAGTCATAACAACAAGCATTAGAAAGTAAAACTTTTAGCAGCGTAATGCAGCGTCCATCAGGAGTAAATGAGTGGCAGCAACCTGCTGCTGAGGCCATTCCTACCTTTCCTGCCTGCGGATCTCTGTCTACACCAGAAGAAGTGCACGCCGCGTCAAATTTGGCTGCATCTGCAAGTATGGTGAGTTTATCAAGAGTATCCATGGCAGTAACTTTCTACTTGAAAATAGAACGTCTGTTCGTATACTTAGACTATCACGAATAAAAAAGAAGTAAAGAAAAATTTAGAACAAATGTTTGTTATTTTAAAACCGTAGAAAGGATGTGAATGACGTGTGAAGGATGTATACTTTTCCCATCAGCAACTGCGGAAGGAATGGCCATGAGCATACAAAAAAACAGCTCTTCACCATGCCTTTCTCGCCCTGTGAATTTACAAGTTCCCACGCATGCCTTGTGTGCATTAGAAGTTCTTGAAGATGCCGGATTTGAGGCGTGGATTGTAGGCGGCTGGGTACGAGACGCCCTACGCGGCTCATTTGCCCATGACATTGACATCACAACATCGGCAACGTGGCAGCAGAGCAAAGCAGCTTTTGCGGCTGCAGACATTCCTGTGCATGAAACAGGTATTGCATATGGAACTGTCACTGCTGTTGTCGAGAAGCATCCTATTGAGGTCACAACGTATCGCTGTGACGGAGAATACTTGGACGGTCGTCGTCCTGATTCTGTGCAGTTTGTCTCTCGTATAGAGGAAGATCTTGCTCGTAGAGACTTCACTATTAATGCAATGGCATATCACCCAAAGAGGGGATTGCTTGATTTTTATGGCGGTCAAGAAGATTTATCTGCACGCGTAATTCGCGCTGTTGGGGAGCCTAAGGTTCGCTTTACAGAGGACGCTCTTCGCATGCTTCGAGCATTGCGGTTTGCATGCAGACTCTCGTTTTCAATTGAGGAGAAGACACATCAGGCACTTACTGAGTGTGCGACGCTACTCTCTCAGGTTGCATCTGAGCGTATTTGTTCGGAAGTGGCTCAGATTGTTGAGGCTGGCCATACTGCCCATGCTATCAAGCTGGGATTTCCTGTTCTAGCGATAGCAATTCCAGAGCTCTTACCACTTCAAAACTTTGATCAAAGAAGTCCGTATCATGCTTATGACGTGCTGGAACATACAGCTCGAGTCTGCTCTGCAACAGAGGCTCTTACAGCAGGGTGTGCTACTCCCGCTCTTAGGTGGGCGGCGCTTCTACATGATATTGCAAAGCCAGAAATGTTTAGCGTTGACGCAGATGGAAGAGGCCATTTTTATGGTCATCCAGAAAAAGGTGCAATCGTAGCAAAAGCCTTGCTTAAACGTTTAGCTTTATCGCAGCATTTGAGTAATGAAGTTTGTGCTCTTGTGGCATTGCATGACTATGATGTGGACGTTACAACCGCGTCGCTTAGGCATATGGTTGCCCTGTTAGCCGAGGCAAGTAAATCGGATGGCATTGCCCTTGCGTATGACCTTTTGACGTTGAAGCAGGCTGATGCCTTGGCAAAGGCAAATCCGTATCGCAGCTACGCAGTAACGCTTGAGGCTATGAGAGAGCTCCTCTTACACGAGGCAAAACAAGAAATTGCTCAGCATCCACAAGAGTTGTGCGTTTCGGGCGCAGAAATTATGGAAGCACTTTCTCTTCAGCCAGGACCTGCTGTGGGTGTGTGTCAACGTAGGCTTTTTGAGCTTTATTTAGCAGGTCAAGTGGAGAATAGGAAAGAAGATCTTCTCGCCATTCTCTCTAAGGGTAATTGGTAAAAATAATAAAGAGTGCCAGATTAAAACAATAAAAAAGTCAGGCCTTTGTATTTTTCTAGGTTCGGCAAAACGGTATAGTAAGCATAAAAAATTATCAGAGAGGCGTCATTTTATATGACGGATAGTGTCGTATGGGGGAGTTCATGGGCGAGAAGCGCGATTATATTACGTTAGAAGTCATACATCACAATGCTTATGAACAGCAGCCTACAGAAGAACCCGAGACTCCAGCTCCTTCTATTTCTCATATTCGTGCTGAAGCTCGTACTAAGAAAAGTGCAGCTACACGTAAGCGTATTATGCACGAGACAACCAAGCTTATGCTTGCTCGTGGAAATACCAATTTCAAAATGAGTGAGATTTCTGATAGAGCTCGTCTTTCAAAAGGTGCGCTGTATTACTACTTTTCCGATAGAGAGGCCCTTTTGCAGGCAATCTTTGACGAGAGTGTTGATGAGCTTGCAAAAGATATTGCGCATACCATTGGTAATAAGCCCGCCTCAAAAGAGACGCTTCACGCAATCATCGCTCAACTTGCTGCTCATATTTTGCCTGACTCACCTTTGGTTTTGGCTTTAATTAACAAGCTTGCAAGCTCTGAGCAGGCGCTTATTACCAACATTGAAGGACCACTTTCTCGCGTGGTTGTTCTCCTTGCTAATCAGCTTGAGATGGGAAAATTGCAAGGCTTTATTCGTCAGGGTGTTGATTCAAGACTTGCTGCCTGTTCTATTACGGGGGCATTGGTTCTCTCGGCTATTGGTCTGATGGGAGAGCGTCACGGTGCGGAGGGTTCTGATGAGCTTGCACAGAATCTGCTAGATATGACACTTGCGGGCATTGGAATAGATGAGTAATCATACGTATTTTTGCATAATTCCAGGTTAACTATGCTATTTAAAGAGCGCCCTTGTGGTGCTCTTTTTTCAAATTTTCTTGACTGATCCTGCTCAAAAGTGTCTTTGGTGGGTATAGTAAGAGTAGTTGCGCGTAGAAGAACGCAAACATTCTGCATAAGCAGAGAAGCCATGCGTGAAAGGACAGTTCATGGCACACAAAAACCATTTGTTTACCTCAGAAAGTGTTACTGAGGGACATCCAGACAAGGTTTGCGATCAGATTTCTGACGCAATTCTTGATGCAATCCTGGCAAAAGAGGCGGAGCTTGAAGAGCGTGGGTACGTTTCTCCAAGTGGTGTTCCTGCTTGCTTGGACAACGTTCGTTGTGCATGTGAGACTTTTGCTACTACAGGAACTATTGTGGTAGCAGGAGAGATCCGCACTCAATCCTACGTTGATGTCCAGGAGATTGTTCGTAATACTCTCAGAAATATTGGCTACGACCGCGCTAAGTATGGTTTTGACTGCGAGACCTGCGGCGTTTTAAGCCTCATTCACGAACAAAGCCCCGATATTGCTCAGGGCGTTGATCAGTCCTATGACACGCAGGCAGGACGTACTACCGATCCGCTTGATCTTATCGGCGCAGGCGATCAGGGTATGATGTTTGGTTTTGCATCTGATGAGACCGATGTTCTTATGCCGATGCCTGCTTATCTTGCTCAGCGTCTTGCTCAGCGCCTTTCAGAGGTACGTAAGTCTGGCGAGGTTGAGTACTTGCGTCCAGATGGTAAGACTCAGGTTACCGTTCGTTATGAGGACGAGAAACCCGTTGAGGTCACCGCTATTGTTGTTTCCACGCAGCACGCTCCAGAGATTGAGGACATGTCCGTTATCAAGCAGGACATGATTGACCACGTTATTGCTCCTGTTATGAGCGAGGTCAACATTGCTTGGGATAACGCTGACATTTACGTTAATCCAACTGGTCGCTTTGTTGTTGGCGGACCTATGGGAGACACAGGTCTTACCGGTAGAAAGATTATTGTTGATACCTATGGCGGTATGGGCCGTCATGGTGGCGGCGCTTTCTCTGGAAAGGATTGCACCAAGGTTGACCGTTCAGCAGCATATGCAGCGCGCTGGGTTGCCAAAAACGTCGTAGCAGCAGGCCTTGCAAAGAAGTGTGAAGTTCAGCTTGCCTACGCCATTGGTGTTTCTCATCCACTGTCTATCATGGTTGATACCTTTGGCACTGGTATTGTTGATGATGCTGTTATTGAGCAGGCTATCGAGAAGGTCTTTGATCTTCGTCCTGGTGCCATTATCAGAGATCTTAAGCTGCGCCGTCCTATCTTCTCTAAGACAGCGGCATACGGACACTTTGGCCGCAAAGACCCAGACTTCACATGGGAAGCAACTGATCGTGTTCAGGAGCTTAAGGATGCAGTTTCTGCAATTCAGGCATAACGTTCTTACAAGGTAATCTTGTACAACCTCATAGAACCTTCTTCCAGCACCACCTCAAAACCTGGGGTGGTGTCTGTTATTTGCGTGATACCTCTGAATGTTCCAGGTTTGTAGGTACTGGTAACAGCGTTGGAGTAATGAACACCGTTGTTC
>NZ_CAUSFQ010000052.1:0-9463 GCF_963530955.1 Lancefieldella parvula
CCAACCTCACAGTAAAAGGCCAAACCGCCCAACTTTCCCTAAGTCTGCATGATGGTTGGAGTTCCAGAATTAGTAGCATTAACTGCATAAATATAGGCAACATGCGAGAAAAGAATGGCAAACAGACTGACAACAAAAATATTTGCCAGCTCTTTTGGCATCCTAATGACAGTTGTGAGATTTTTTCTATCAAATGCAAAAGCAGTTCCTAAGAATAACCAGCAGGCACAAAGCTCACGAATATCAATCAACCACATCGGATCAACGTGATAGATATCAAGCAGGTACTTTGCAGCGGTTCCAAATGCGCCCCAGGAAGCTCCACCAATCAAGACAAAGAGCATTCCTCGATAGATTTTCTTCTTGTTATCAGGGGTTATTTCAGCGTCATCGCTTCCAAGTGCTTCCTCTTCTGCAGAAGTCTCTAAAACGTCTGTGGCCTTAGAAGACTCCACATCGCTCTCATGAGAAATGAAATCATTCATCTGGGTATAAATCTTTCATTACAAAATACGGATACAAGTGTCACTTTTTCTCTGACGCGGTAGTATCACAATAACAAAAATCCACCTTACCCTGCTTTATGCGGAGTCTCAAGTCTCCAAACGGTTCAAATGGGCAAGATGGTCCAAAACGGCATTAATGCTCACGTAAGTTTTCGTATAGATTGGCAGCTTATGACATCCAAGTATTCGCAGATGGACAGCGCGTTTTCTGTTGGTACGCTTCATGCAGAAGACAAGAGCTTTGAGGTAATCTCAGCTGAGTGGGTTAACGAGATTTCTGGCTACGCCTACATCTTTAAGCATGTTCCTACAGGTGCCCGCCTTATGTGGTTTGCCTGCGACGATGACAATCGCTCGTTTGCCATTGCTTTTAAGACACCTCCTGTAGACCACACAGGCGTCTTCCACATCTTGGAGCACTCTGTTCTCTGTGGATCCGATGCCTATCCTGTCAAAGAGCCTTTTGTTAACCTGCTCAAGACCTCTATGCAGACGTTCTTAAATGCAATGACCTACCCCGACAAGACGGTATACCCTGTGGCCAGCACCAATGTAGCTGACTTGGAAAACTTGATGAGCGTATACCTAGACGCCGTTCTGCATCCTGCAATCTATAAGCGCAAGCGCATCTTTGAGCAGGAAGGTTGGCACCTAGAGGCTGACGAGCAGGGCAATCTGAGCTACAACGGCGTTGTCTTCAACGAGATGAAGGGCGCCCTCTCCGACCCTGATCGCGTGCTCTACGATTCTGTGAGCGAGGCCCTCTTCCCTGACACCGCATACGGCAAAGAATCCGGTGGTAAGCCTCGTGCAATCCCCGAACTCACCTACGAGAACTTCCTGGACACCCACGCTCGCCACTACGACCTCTCTAACAGCTACACCTTCCTCTACGGCGACCTTGACTGTGAGCGTGAGCTCTCCTTCATTGCCCAGAGGTTTGCAGCTGCCGAGAAACGAGATGCAGGTGCCCCTAATCCGCTTAACCTGCAGGCACCCGTGTTGCCCGAGCCTTGCCAGGTCCGCATGAACACCACAGCCGACAACTCCAGCGTTGGCCTGGGCTACGTGCTTGGAACACCTGACCAGCGCAATAAAATGATGGCAGCAGATATCTTGTTTGACACCCTCATGGGCTCCAATGAATCCCCGCTTAAGCGTGCAATTCTTGACGCAGAGCTTGGCGATGACTTTAGCTACTATCTCTCCGACGACCTTGCCCAACCTATGCTCTTCTTGCAGCTCAAAGGCCTTAAGGAGGGCGCAGCTCAGAAGTTTCGTGAGTTGGTAGAAACCACCTGCCAGAAAATTGCCGCTGAAGGCATTGATCCAAAGAAGCTCAACGCTTCCATTGCGCTTGCAGAGTTTAACCTGCGCGAGAATGATCAGCCGTACTCAAACGGTATTGAGTACACGCTGCGTTCGCTTTCAAGCTGGCTCTATGACGACGCACGTCCTCTGGACTACATCCGCTACGAGGACGCCATTGCCTACGTCAAAGAACTTGCAGCTCAAAAGGGCTTTGAGAAGCTACTTCTAGAGCTCATCTGCAACAGCACGCACGCAGCTCAGGTTGAGCTTGTCCCCACAGATGAGGGAGAGGCTCAGGAAGAAGCCACTGAACTGGCACAACTTCGCTCCACGCTCACCGATGAGGATGTCGAGAAGATCCGTGCAGAAGTCGAAGCACTGCGTCTGGAGCAAGAAACACCTGATGCTCCAGAAGACTTAGCCAAGCTGCCGTCCCTCTCGCTCAGTGATATCGGTGCAGGTAGAGAGCGTCCTGCTGGCTTTGAGGTTGAGGCTCCCCTGCCATGCATTGCGCACGAGCTGGATGCTCACGGCATCGACTACGTCTACCATTACTTTGATTTGACCAGCGCGGTTACCTTTGAAGAGCTGCCACTTGTGGGCATTCTTGCTGAGGCGCTGGGAAAGCTTGATACGGCTACACATACCGCATCCGAGCTGGATATTCTTATTGAGAGCAACCTTGGCCACCTCTCGTTCTTCACGGATATCTATGACCGCGACACCCTTGACCAGGCACATCCTGCCTTCATTGTTGCTGCAAGCGCCCTTGCCGAGAAAACCCAGGGGCTTGCAAGCATTCCTTCTGAGGTCTGGTCCAGCACACGTTTTGATGACTTGGGCCGCCTCAAGAACATCTTGATTCAGCGCCGCATTGCACAGGAGCAGTACTTTGTAGGCGCTGGTCATACTGCCGCGCAGAATAAGGCTTTGACCTCCTATTCTGCTGCTAGCCGCGTAAACGATGCGCTGACGGGCGTTGGCTTCTACGAGTACCTGAAAAACCTGCTTGCCAACTGGGATGAGCGCGCTCCTCAACTTGCAAAAGAGCTGGATACACTTACGCGCAAGATTTTCCGTGCAGACAACGTTACGGTCAGCTTTACCGGCTCCACTCAGAGCCGCGAGGCATTCTGGCAAGTAGCTGGAGCTCTTAACCTCAAGAAGGGCAATGAATCGCAGGTAGACAGTGCAACGCAGACACTTGTTGTTCCTGAAGGCAAGCTGCAGCGCGTGGCCTACCTCATTCCGTCAAACGTTTCTTATGTTGGTCTCTCCTATCCAAACGTTGCCCACGCAACCAATGAACAGCAGGGTAACTGGCTCATTGCCACCAGAGTTCTGGGTCTTGATTACCTGTGGAACGAAGTTCGCGTCAAGGGCGGAGCTTATGGCGTTATGTTTAGAAACTCCATCGCTGGCCTGCAGAGCTTTGTCTCCTACCGAGACCCTGCGCTTGATGCAACCCTTGACCGCTATGTTGGCGCAGGTAGCTGGCTCTCTGAGTGGACTCCAGACGCTGACGAGTTTGAGGGCTACGTAGTTGCCTCTGTTGCAGGCGTTGACGCTCCTGTTCCTGCTCGCATGCTTGCTCGCAGGCAGGACATTGAGTACTTCAACCACCGTGACCCAGAGCGTTTACTTAAACTTCGCGAGAAAATCCTTCACGCCCAGGTAGAAGACATCAAAGCACTGGGAAGCACCATGCCTCAAAGTTATGATGACCTCTCGATTGTTGTCTTTGGTGCGAAAGAGACCGTCGAAGCTTCCAAGCTTGGTCTTGAGGTTGTCGACCTCTTTGGCGGCCAGGAGAACTAGGCCTGGTAGCTGCAACTAAAACGTAAAAGCCCTGTCATACACACGCGTATGACAGGGCTTTTCTTGTGAGGTATGAGATGCAGCTAGACGGTCTTCTCGCCAGATGACGCGCTTAGACAGTGGGCTACTCGCTTCTCAGCGCCTGAACTGGATCGGACTTAGCAGCCCTACCTGCAGGGATAAGACCTGCAAGGAGCGTCAAGACAACGCTAATCAGAATCAAAATGAGCGCACCATTCAGCGGCAAGACCACCAGGTTGTCTACGTTAAACATGGCTTTGACCACAGCATTTGCGGGCAAAATGAGTAGCTGCGTAATGCCAATACCCATAACACCAGAAATAAGACCTTCGATAAACGTCTCCGCGTTGAATACGTTGGCAATGTCTCGCCTGGAAGCACCAATGGAGCGCAGGATACCAATTTCCTTTTTACGTTCAAGGACCGAGATAAACGTAATGATGCCAATCATGATGCTAGAAACAACAAGCGAGATAGATACAAATGCAATAAGCATCGCAGAAATCATGTCTACAATCAGTGTAACGGAGCTCATCAGCGCGCCGACAATGTCGGTATAGGTAATTACCTTAGACTCTTCGCCAGCAGCCTTTGCGTCGGCGTTGTACGTATTAAGAATTTCAACAATCTTTTCTTTACTTGCAAAGTCTTTCGGATAAATGTTGATTGACGTGGGCTTATTAAGGTCCGCATATCCCATCTTAGAAAGATTTGACTCATACGTTGCTGGCGTTGCCCTTAGCATTGACGCAGCAATAGCTGCTAGCTGCGATGGGTCAGCATTGAGCTTAAAGGCACTTGCGAGCGTTGCTTGATCTACCTGCATTGCATTGGACATATTTGCCGCAACGCCCTGCATAGCTGTATTGAGTGCGCCTGCAATCTGATTTTGCATTCTTGAAGCAACCTGTGTCATCACGCTGGTTAGCGCAGACTGCACGTAAGCACTCATAGCACGGGTAATAGCTGCAGAAAGTACACTTGCAATCTGTGATTGATAAGCACTCATAAGCCTCTGAGAAACCTCAGCCTGAACACTTGGAAGGTCTGGATTGGTTCCCAGCTTATTTGCTAGAGCACTAACCAGCTGTTGCTGCAGGTCATCGGTATCAACCGCAGAAGAAACCGTAGTTACAATCTGCGTGCGTACCTGATCCGTTGCAAGGTAGTCTGCCATGGTCTTACCGGGATTAGCGGCGCTCCAAGAGTTCCATCCCAGAGCAATATTGCCCATAAGCGAAGAAATAGCAGCTTGTCCTCCTGGTTTGAAATTAACGGTAATGCCAGAAAGAATCTGCTGAATGTCTGCTGCAGAGAGCTCTGGGAAAGCCGCAGCCAGCGCAGCTGGATCAAGCGAAGACGTAACAGAAGACAGAACATCGCTATCAGACAAATTAAGCTGTGACGGATCAAAAGCAGGTAACTGCACGTCAGAAAGGTCAAGCGAGGACATATCCAAACCAGACAGATTAATTGACGAGAAGTTCAGCGCCTGTGAATTAAAGTTAAACGCCGAAGACAGCACGTTAGAATCAACGGAAATGAGAGAGCTGATAGAAAGACCCTCTGAAGTTTGACCGTTCTTCTCGTCCTCAAAGGTTTTACCAGTGAAAACGTCAACATCTGGACGATTCATCTGATCCTGAACAATTGGAGATGTCTCTGCATCAGAAATCATCTTCTGAGTCAGTTGTGGCGTGTAGTAAATACCCTCAGAACGCGCTCCGGGGGTAGTTGGGTCTTGTGCCTGCACAACACCACCAAGAGGCAGGTCGGGTGCGTTAGCAATGAGGCCATTCATGTATGACTGATCATCGGATTTGTCTGTCCAGACACCAAGATTTCCATCCCATACATAGCGCTGATAAGGCATAACCAGCTTAAAGGTTGGAGACATCAGCTGGTCGTAGGTGTATGTATTATGAGACTCTTCGATAGTGCCAGATTCTCCACTTGCAATTTTATCAACGGTAGAGCGCAGGCCAGCGTAATCACGCAGGCCAAGCGTGTACTCCAAAAAGTCATCCATGGTGCCGTTTGGACGCAGTACCAGAACAGCCTCATTCCAAGCAGTGGGCCATCTACCAGCACGAACCGTATAGCGGTCCTCGTAAATGGAAGGATTTCCCGGAAGCTCACTAAACAGCGTGGTACTTGCAAATGAAGCAAGCGGACTATATGACGGAATCTTAGGCGACACCTTAGAGAAGGTAACATCTGGCTGCACCTGAACAGGATCAGAAGAGCCAGAGTCCGCGCCTGCTGGCAGGTAGATGAAAGGACTTACGGAATAGCCATAGGTAATAGCGCTGGCATACGTGTTAATGCCGCCGCCATTATTGTCGAGAAACGCCTTCAAGCTGGTCAGATCATTGGATCCGATACTCTCTGCCTGCATCCCCAACCTATTATTGGTAGGAATAGCACCTTCAGCGGGCTGGTTTTCTAGCTTTGCGGCTTCTGCGTTTTTCTGATTCTGCGTCATCTCACTTTGTGCATCTTGCGTTTGAGAATCAGCCGAGTCAGAACTGCTACCACTTCCAGAAATAAACGAAGAAATATTAACGGACTGCTCAGAGATGGTGAGTGGATACATTGAAAGCGTATCCTCCTCAACCTTCTTGATGTACTCGTTTGCGCCGTTTGCCAGCGCCAGAATTGCCGCAATACCAATAATGCCAATGGAGCCTGCAAACGCCGTCATTAGCGTGCGGCCCTTTTTGGTCATGAGGTTGTTAAACGAGAGGCCCAGTGCGGTCAGAAGCGACATAGAGGTCTTGCGAGAAGGCTTAGCTTCTCGGCGAGCAACGCTTGCAACGTCAAATGGATCTGAATCCGCAGTTACCCGACCATCTGCCAGCTCAACAATGCGCGTTGCATATTGGTGTGCAAGCTCAGGATTATGCGTAACCATAATAACCAGACGGTCCTGTGCTACCTCTTTGAGCAGGTCCATAACTTGTACAGAGGTTGAAGAGTCAAGAGCACCTGTTGGCTCATCTGCCAGCAGAATCTCTGGATCGTTTACCAGAGCGCGGGCAATAGCAACACGCTGCATCTGTCCACCAGAAAGCTGATTTGGCCTCTTGTTTGCGTGTGCTTTAAGACCAACCTTATCAAGCGCTTCAAGCGCACGCTCGTGGCGCTCTGCCTTAGGAACACCAGAAAGCGTCAATGCAAGCTCAACATTGCTGACTACACTTTGGTGTGGAATAAGGTTGTAGCTCTGAAATACAAAACCAATGCGGTTGTTTCTGTACGTATCCCAATCACGTTCTTTGAACTTCTTGGTAGAAATGCCATCTACCAGCAAATCTCCAGAGTCAAAGCGATCAAGACCACCAATGACATTGAGCATAGTGGTCTTGCCTGAGCCTGAAGGACCAAGGATTGCTACAAACTCGTTATCCCTAAAAGCAACGGAAATATGGTCCATTGCGGTTTGTTCAAATCCACCGGTGTTGTAACGCTTTGAAATACCGTTGAGCTCAAGCACAGGTTACTTCTTTCTTGTTGGACTGTGTGGGGCGCGGAACTGTACCGTTAGTTGATTGCATCTCCGTCAGCTGCATCGGTGTCAGCTACACCGGTCTTCTCGCCAGTAGCTTTCTGAGTTGCCGCATCCTCTGCAAATGGATCAGCAGTGACGTCCTCAATAACCTTCTGCTGAGCCCAGCTCAAGCCGTAGAGCAGGCCAAAGAGCACCCAGAACCATGGCGCGTAGAGCATGACAACCATCAAGAGGGCAAAAAGTCCTCGGAGAAGAGTCCAAGGGAGCACCACAATCAGGAAGAAAAAGAATGGCAGTACAAAGAGGATTGCTGCAAGCGTGCGAAGTACAACTGCCACTGTCTTAGTCAACGAGAAACCCGTATTGCGTGCAATAAGCAGACCTACCAGGCCAGCAATGCCAAAATACAGCATGATTGGCGCAACAAAATAGGAATAGAACAGCGGTGTAGAAGGGTCTTGAGGCAGCGTTTGCCTAAGAACCATCAACACAATTCCCAAAACCGTTAAAACGCCAAGAAATGATGCGTTTCCAATAAAAGTCTTTTTCGTCATAGTTAACTCCTTTGAGAAGGGGTATTAAGTATAGTGTAACTAGTACCTTGTTCCCGACCTTGTCTATTTCATACGCGAGATGCCGCTAAAACCACTGCTCTCCATATGTTTCAGGGTCAAACGTTTGAATTAAAGGAGTTTTTCATGACTGATGCAGAACTCAAAGCAAGCGCTGAGGCGTTTGTTAACGAGCACTGGGAAGAGATTATTGAGGATATTCGCTACCTTGTGCAGGTAGAGTCCGTTGAGGATCTGTCTCTTGCAGAGCCTGGCAAGCCTTGGGGTCCTAAGTCTTATGAGGCACTTCGACGCGGTCTTGAGATTGCAGAGCGCCTGGGTCTTGAGACTACAGATGTAGACGGCTACCTGGGCTTTGGTGACCTTCCTGGTGAGTCCGAGAAGTACCTTGCTACCATCGCTCACTCCGACATTGTTCCTCTGGGTAAGGGTTGGACGGTAGACCCACTTGACGTTACCCGCCGCGAGGGCTTTATTCTGGGCCGCGGCGTTCTGGACGACAAGGGTCCTCTGGCACTCTCACTCTGGGCAGCACACTACTTTGTAGAGCAGGTAAAAAAGACTGGTAAGAAGCTTCCTTACACCTTGCGCGCCATTGTTGGTAACAACGAAGAGACCGGCATGGGCGACGTCCCTTACTATCTCTCCAAGTATCCAGAGCCAGCATTCTGCTTCACTCCTGATGCTGAGTTTCCTCTTATTTGCGGCGAGAAGGGCGTGTACCACGCACAGTTCACCTCTCCAAAAATTGCTGGCGCACACAGCGAGAAGATTGTTGAGCTTGACGGCGGCACCGTACCTAACGCAATTCCAGGACTTGCAAGCGCACTTGTTCGTGCTGACGCTTCCACTTTGACCAACACTGATTCCATCAAGGTTGAGGACGCAGGTGTTGAAGATGATGACACCAAGCTTGCCCGCATTAACGCAACAGGTAAGGGTGGACACGCTTCCATGCCTGAGGGAACTATCAACGCAATTGGCCTACTTGTAACCTACCTGCTTGACAACAACATCTGCGGTGAAGCTGAGCGCGACTTCCTGACCTTCTCGCAGCAGCTTTGTTCAACTACTGACGGTACTGGTACTGGTATCCAGAGTTCTGATGACAAGTTTGGTCCTCTGACCTGTATCTCTGGTACTATCCGTACCAAGGGTGACGTCTACGTACAGACTATTGACTCTCGCTATCCTACTTCAACCACTGGCGAGGCAATTTCTGCTCGTATGGCTGAGCTTGGTGAGGCTCATGGTTGCACCTTTGAGGTTCTTTCCGATGCAGTTCCTTTCTACATTGACCCAAATTCTCCTGAGATTACTACCCTTCTTGATACGTTCCATGAGTACACAGGAAGCAATGAGCAGGCGTTTGTTATCGGTGGAGGCACCTATGCACGTCACTTTAAGCGTGCCGTTGCCTTTGGTCCTTATGACAGCAAAGCTGCAAAAGACCTACCTGAGTGGGTTGGTATGGAGCATGGTCCTGACGAGGGAATCTCTGAGGAATGGCTCAAGCGTGCTCTTAAGATCTACATTGTCAGCATTGCTCGCCTGATGCAGCTTGACCTGTAAAACTACAAGCACAGAAATGTAAGAATAAAGCCTCTGTATTCCATTTGATTTGACTGCCTCCTATTTCTTGAACATAAGAAATGGGAGGCAGTTCATATGCGGGTGATTATGATTCTGCAGCGCGTTAACGTTGGCTTTTAGCCCAGCGTACA
>NZ_CAUSFQ010000053.1:0-9321 GCF_963530955.1 Lancefieldella parvula
TACCAAAGATGAGCTTGATCGCATTGAGGGTATGGGCAACGCAGAGATTTTTGCCGCTAAGACTGTTGTTACTCAGATTATGAGCATTGAGGACGCAAAGGCTGCTGGTGCTGTTGCACTCTTTGGCGAGAAGTACGGTGATGTCGTACGCGTTGTCTCTGCTGGTGCAGAAGACGCTCCATTTTCTCGTGAGCTCTGTGGTGGTACTCACGCACGCAACACAGCAGACCTTGGCCTCTTTAAGATTATCTCTGAGAGCTCCGTTGGTTCTAACTCAAGGCGTATTGAGGCGGTAACTTCTATGGGCGCTATCGAGTACGTTGATGAGCGCCTGGCTCAACTTGATGAGGTTGCCGCAGCTTTGAAGGTTCGTCCTTCTGCTGTTGCAGACCGCGTTGAGCAGCTGCAGCAAGATCTTCGCACTGCAAACCATAAGCTTGAGGCTGCTCTAACTGGAGCAGGTAGCAATCAGGTAGCAGAAGCACTTAAGTCTGCTGTTCAGCTTAATGGCTATAGCTGTGTAATTGCTAAGCTTGAGGGCCTTTCTGGCAAAGAACTCCGCTCCGCATGGGACGGCATCCGCGATGCATCTGACGGCCAGCCTGTTGCTTGCGTCATTGCATCCGCAACCGCTGACGGTAAGGTTTCCCTGCTTGCAGGTGCCACTGATTCTGCAGTTGCAGCGGGCTTCTCGGCAGGAGACATTGTCAAAGAGATTGCAGAGCTTGTTGGTGGCCGTGGTGGCGGTAAGCCAGCAATGGCGCAGGCAGGCGGTTCAAATGCTGCAGGAATTGACGCAGCGCTTGAGGCTGCAAGAACAAAGCTTGGTGCGTAACGTTTGCGCGTTTTAGCTTTAGATATTGGTGAAGTTCGCATCGGGGTTGCTGTAAGTGACCCCGATGGTGCTATTGCGTCACCTGTTTGCGTGCTACCTGCGCAAGAGGTACTCTCACATGCACGTACGTTTAAAGCTGTGCTTGAAGATTGGGAGCCAGAACTGCTTTTGTGCGGTCGTCCTAAAACGCTCGCCGGCGAAGATGGACCACAGGCCCAAAAAATTACCGCTCAAGCTGAGCAAATTGCGAAGAACTGCCAACTTCCATTAGAATTTACTGACGAAAGACTTTCTTCTGCGGAAGCAAAGAAGATTCTTCGAGCGCAAGGTTTATCTGAAAAAGCCATGCGTGGAAAAGTTGACATGGTTGCTGCTTCGCTCTTTTTGCAATCATGGCTTGATGCACAGATGAATAAGGGAGACTAAATGCCCACCCTATCAAATGGTTCTTCTCCGCGTCGTCAGGGCGCACATTTTTCTTCTCCTGTACCAGAAGGACAGGCTCAGGAAGAGCAGATTCAGCAGGAACAGATCACGCAGCCTTCAGTTGAGGCTACAGGATCGCTGCCTGCACTTACCGGTGGCAAGCTTTCTTCAAGAAGCGCTCAAGTCACTCATATGGCAAAGAACAAGCAGGTAAAGCATAGAGATAAGAAGGCTTCAAAGCGTTCTCGTATTTTTGCGGCACTTATCGCTTTTATAATGGTTGCGGCCCTTGGCATCTTTGTGTGGAAAGTAGCGCTTCCAGAGCTTTCTCGCGCTAATTCCGATACGCAAGAAATTACCGCTGGTCAGCAAGTTACCGTTACCATTCCAGATGGCGCTGGTGCGCAGGAAGTCGCAAAGATTCTTTTTGAGAACAAGATTATTGCAACTAAGAGCGAGTTCTTAAATCAGGTAAAGCGTCAGGATGCTGAGCAGAAAATCAAGAGTGGTATCTATGTTATTACCACTGGTACCAAGCCAGCAGACATCGTTCATCTGCTTATTTCTGGCCCTAATGCTCCTGGTAGTGGCTTTGTCGTACCAGAAGGTTACACCGTTTCTCAGGTTGCGGATTTGGTTCAGGACTACTTTGGTATTTCTCGCGATGATTTCTTGAATCAGGCAAAAGCATCCAATTATGTTGCTGACTATCCGTTCCTTGCAGGTGCGGTAGATGCTAATGATTCTCTTGAAGGCTACTTATTCCCCAAGACCTATACCTTTACAGAAAGCAATGTAACTGCCGATACGGTCATCCGTGCCATGCTTGATCAGTTTGAGACAGAGACAGCTGATCTTAACCTGGATGCCGCTCGCATTACGCTTAATAAGCGTTACAACTTGAATCTTACTAACGAGCAAATCATTATCATGGCATCGATTATTGAGCGAGAAGCCCTGACTGATGATGACCGTCCTAAGGTTGCATCTGTTTTCTACAACCGCCTGTACGATGATATGTATCTGCAAAGTGACGCTACCCTTGCTTATTCCCTGGGTAGGGAAGCTACTGCAGAAGACCTCAGCTCGATGACAAGCGACCCCTATAACACCTATGCGTTTAAGGGTTTGACTCCTACGCCTATTTGTTCCCCAGGTTATGCCTCTATTAAGGCGGCTATGGATCCAGCAGCAACCAATTATTACTACTTCTGGATTACTTCGGATGAGCACGTCTTCTCAGAGACGTACGACGAACATCAGCAGGCTATTGAAAACGCACGCGAGCGTGAAGCCGCAAGTAAGCAATAGCAGGTGTGGCATGAGTTTGATCAAAGCAACACACTACGTTTCTGCTGTTGAATACATCTCAATAGAGGATTTGGTTCAGCAGGGGATTAAGCTTGTGCTCTTAGATCGCGATAATACCTGTGTGCCCCGAGACACCAAGATGGTGCCGCCAGAGGTTTCTGCTTGGTTTGAGAAGGCTCATGCGGCTGGATTAACGCTCTGTCTCATCTCCAATAACATTCACCTCAATGAGGTCCAGCGTAGCGCTCACGAGCTGGGAATTGAAGGAGAAGGCTTTGCGTGTAAGCCGCTTCCTCGCGCGCTAACTGCTGCTATGAAGCGTTTCTCGGCAACTAAAGAGCAAACCGTGATGGTGGGAGACCAGATTTTTACCGATGTTATTGCAGGTAATTTGGCTGGTGTTTCAACTATTTTGGTAAAGCCGCAGTCCAATGAGGATCTTTGGTACACCAATATCATTCGTCACGTCGAGCGCCGCATTTTAAAAAATGTAACTTTTACGTCATAACAAGACGGCTTTAGTTTACTTGCTCCAACTCGATGATAGAATCATCTTGAAAGGCTGGAGGAGTATGGAGCTTCGCGATTCAAGATACGTTGTACATGAGGGCTGTGATCATATCTTTTTTGTAGGCTTTCTGGGTGCCGGAAAGTCCACACTCGCACGTAATTTGGGCGAGCTGTTTCACCGCCGCTATGTTGACACCGATCGCCTAGCAGAGCGTATAGCAGGTAAATCACTGGCAGAAATCTACGAAGATGACGGTGAAGAGCTTTTTAGGCAGGCAGAAACTGAGGTTTTGCACACGCTTAAGTCTAAGAAGTCACTGCTTGTAAGCTGCGGCGGTGGAATTGTCGAGAAGGACGTCAATCTTGCGCTTATGCGTGAGATGGGGGTCATTGTGTTTCTCGACGGCGATCTTTCTGACTCGCTTCGCCAAATTCAGCGCACGGATAGGCGTCCCGATCTGGGAAGCTTTGAAAACGCTACTCAGCTCTATAGACGCCTGCGTCCACGTTATGAGGCCGCTGCTGACATTACTATTGATATTCGTGAGAAAACATTTGAGCAGGTAGCCATTGATTCTGGCAAGCTGCTTTGGGAAAGAGGTCTTCTATGAGTGACAACGTCCAGACTGAACTTGAAGAGGAATTGCCACCTGTTCAGATCAAACAGTGGGTTTCTATTCCCGGCGGCTCTATTGCACTTCGTTCTGGTGCGGGTGTTCTTTCAAACTTTGGTACTGAGCTCAGAACCGCAGTGGGAAGACCTCATCGCTGTGCTTTTCTTGTCAGCAATCAAGCAGATGAAGACCTTGCTGAGCTTCTGCGTAGAGACCTCACCACCATTGGTTTTCTCGTCACACGTGTAGATGTGGAAGATGGCAAGGCAGCAACTACCGTGGCAACTGAGGCACAGGTATTGTCTGCTTTGGCAGAAATGCACCTGACAGCTGATGATTTAGTAGTTGCCGTGGGCCACGAGGGCGTCATTTCTCTTGCTAACCACGTGGCAAACAAGTGGTGTGGGGGAGTTTCCCTTGCTACTGTTCCACTTGATTTAGCAGCAGTTATTGTCTCGTCCATTACTCCTCGAGCACTTGATACTGACGCTGAACATCAGCGCCTTGTTACCACTAAGCCTTGTGCTCGTTTCTGCTTTGCAGATCTTGAGGTTATGGATCTTTGCGATGACAGCGCTAAGGTTGCCCAGGTATGTATGGTTGCAACGGCTATGTCTGATAACGAGGCGGAGTTTGGACGCATTTGGGATAGAGCAGATAACCTCTCCTCTGGAGTTGCCGATATAGTTGCAGAGCAGCTGGCAGAGTCTACTAAGACCCGTGGCCGTCTCTCTGATTCTTCCGCTATTGCTATTCAGCAGTCTGTCCCTTACGGTTGGGTTTTTGTGGAGGCACTTCGCCCGCTCATCCCAGCTGATCAGCCTCTTTCTGCACTTTATGCAGACGCACTGCGTTTCTCGGCAAGAATTGCAGTAGCTAAAGAGGCGCTTTCTTTTGACGATATGCTTGCCCAAGACGAGATTCTTGAGCGCTTGAATATTGGTTTTGTTACCTGTGACATTACTTCTGAGCAGCTTATCGAAGCGCTCAAACAAGAATGTTTCCATTCTACTAATCGTTTTATGTTGCCGATTCCAATGTCTATTGGAAGGGTAAGATTAGCATCGGTCGACGAGGAACTTCTCGCCGAGCATGCCCGCGCTTGGTGTGAGGCTCACGCTTCGCATTAAAGCGCCGCATCTTGCAGTAAGGAGCCTGTTTGCTGAGGCGACTCCACAAGGTGCAACTCTTTGTTGTAAACATCTCGAGAAGGGATTTGAAATGGCAGATTTACAGGCAGCAGCAAAGCGCGTTGCGCGCTTTCGCGAGGTAATGGCTCAGAGGGGTTACGACGCTGTTGTTCTACGTCACAACCCAGATCTTCGTTGGTTGACTGACGCTGAGCGTGTCTTTGACTTTGAGCAGGCACATACTGCATTTATCACGCAGGATGAGCTCTTCATGCACACTGACTCTCGTTACTACAACACATTCCTGGAGCGCCTTGGTGCTGATTCTCCATGGAAGTTTGACCAGGAAGTCACTACTCCTACCGAGTGGGTTGCCGCTCATATTGCTGAGGCTCGTGCTCGCGTAGTTGCTATTGAGGACACCGTTGATCTTGCGTTCTTTGATGGCCTTGAGCAGGCATTACGTGATCGTTCTGTTGCTGCTTTGCTTCCACGCATGCATGGTGATATTGCTGAGCTGCGTATTGTTAAAGACCCAGCTGAAATTGAGCTTATGAAGCACGCTCAGTCAATTACTGACAAGGCGTTCCTCCACATCTGCAAGTACATTAAGCCAGGTCTTACTGAGCAGCAGATTCGCGCAGAGCTTGAGAACTACATGCTCTCTAACGGTGCAGATGCCCTGTCCTTTGATTCCATCATTGCTTCTGGTCCTAATGGTGCTAATCCTCATGCACAGCCAGGTGAGCGCGTAGTTCAGACAGGCGACATGATTGTTATGGACTACGGTGCAGGTTACCTGGATTACCACTCAGATATGACCCGTACTGTTGTTGTTGGCGCACCTTCCGAGGAGCAGCAGCACGTCTTTGACGTTGTCCGCAAGGCAAACGAAACTTGCGCGGCAGCTATTCATGCAGGTGTCACTGGTTCTGATATTCATAACCTTGCAGTTAAGGTTATCTCTGAGGCTGGCTACGGTGAGTACTTTGGCCACGGCCTTGGCCACGGTGTTGGCGTTGAGATTCACGAGCGTCCATTCTTCAACCCTCGCTGGAACAAGGTTATTGCAGCAGGTTCAGTTGTTACCGATGAGCCTGGCATTTACCTGCCTGGTAAGTTTGGTATTCGCCTTGAGGACTTTGGCGTTGTTACTGAGGACGGCTACGATGTCTTTACTCAGTCCACACACGACCTTGTGTCTGTTGGCTGCTAACTAGACGCGATATACAGAATTCTTGCGGTCAGAAGCTCTATGTTTCTGGCCGCATTTTTATGTTTACCTTTAGGACGAGAAGATCTTCTCGTCCTAAAATTGGCTTATACAACCTAAAAAATCTAAAAAGAGTTAGGTTAGTGAAGACACGCTTCAGATATATGTAATAAAATCAGAAAAGTAAATGTTATTTTCATTGTTATGTTTACAGTTTCATTTGTTTTATTAGGTAGAAAAGAAGGAGGTAGAAGTGGTTAGTATCGTTCTAGCCAGCCATGGCAAATTTGCCGAGGGCATCAAAGATTCTGGCGGCATGATTTTTGGACCACAGGAAGGCGTTGTGGCTGTAACGCTTACTCCTGATATGGGCCCAGATGACCTGCACCAGAAGATTCTCGACGCAATTGCCACGCTTGAAGATCAAGAGCACGTTTTGTTCTTGGTTGACCTATGGGGTGGCACCCCCTTTAACCAGATTTCTCGCGTTCTTGAGGAAGAGGGTAAAGAGGATTGGGTTGCTGTTACTGGCCTTAACCTCCCAATGCTTATTGCAGCTTATGGCTCTCGTCTTGGTGTAGATACCGCAGCTGAGGTAGCAAAAGAGATCTACTCTGAAGCTCGTATGGGCGTAAAGATTAAGCCAGAAGAGCTTGAGCCACAAGAGGCAACACCTACTGATGTTCCTGCTGCTCCAGCAGCACCTCAGGGAGCAATTCCTGCGGGTACCGTTATTGGTGACGGCAAGCTTAAGATTGTTCTTGCTCGTATTGATACCCGCCTTCTGCATGGTCAGGTTGCAACTACGTGGACAAAGATGACCAAGCCAGATCGCATTATTGTCTGCTCTGACGGTGTTGCTCAAGATGAGCTCCGCAAGACCATGATTATTCAGGCAGCTCCTCCAGGAGTACATGTCCACGTTGTTCCTATTAAGAAGATTATTGAGATTGCTCACGACACTCGTTTTGGCAATACCAAGGCAATGCTTCTGTTTGAGACTCCTCAAGATATGCTTCGTGCTATTGAGGGTGGCGTAGAAATCAAGGAAGCAAACCTTGGTTCTATGGCTCATTCTGTTGGCAAAGTTGTTGTTACCAACGCAGTTGCTATGGATGAGGACGATGTAAAGACTCTTGAAGCTATCCGCGAGTGCGGTACAACGTTTGATGTTCGTAAGGTTCCTGCAGACAGCGCAGAGAACTTTGAGGCAATGCTTAAAAAAGCTAAGTCTGAGCTTGGCGCCCGTAAGTAACTAGAAGGAGGTAGAAATGACACCTATCACAATACTGCTTGTCGTAATTGTTGCTCTTCTCGCTGGCATGGAAGGTATTCTTGACCAGTGGGAGTTCCACCAGCCCCTGGTTGCTTGCTCACTGATTGGCCTTGTGACTGGTCACCCTGCTGAGGGAATTATCCTCGGCGGTTCTCTTCAGATGATTGCTCTTGGTTGGGCAAACATCGGAGCTGCAGTTGCACCAGACGCAGCTTTGGCATCTGTCGCATCTGCAATCATTATGGTTTTGGCACTTAACGGCGGAGACACTGACACCACCGCTGCTATTAACACCTCTATTGCACTTGCAATTCCTTTGTCCGTAGCAGGCCTGTTCCTCACCATGATTGCTCGTACTATTGCAACTGGTATTGTCCACGCAATGGACGCAGCTGCCGAGAAGGGCGATTTTGCTGCAATCGAGCGTTGGCACATTGTAGCTATCCTCATGCAGGGCGCACGTATTGCTGTTCCTGCAGCTGCTCTTTGCTTCATTGACCCAGCTATTGTCACTGATGCTCTAAACGCAATGCCTAAGTGGCTCACTGGCGGTATGGCAGTTGGCGGCGGCATGGTTGCTGCTGTTGGTTACGCAATGGTCATTAACATGATGGCTACTCGTGAGGTTTGGCCGTTCTTTGCTCTTGGCTTTGTCTTTGCTGCTATTAACCAGCTCACTCTTATTGCTCTTGGTGTTATTGGTGTTTGCCTTGCTATTCTCTACATTGGTCTTAAAGACCTTGCTAAGCAGGGTGGCGGCGCAGGTGGCGGATCTGGTGATCCGCTCGGCGATATTATTGACAACTACTAATTCTGAAGGAGCGTGAAACTAATGGAGAATAAGATTCAGCTTTCTAAGAAAGACCGCATGTCTGTTGCTCTTCGTCATCAGTTCCTTCAGGGTTCTTGGAACTACGAGCGTATGCAGAACGGTGGTTGGGCATTCTCAATGATTCCAGCCATCAAAAAGCTTTATCCAAACAAAGAAGATCAGGTAGCAGCTCTTAAGCGCCACCTTGAGTTCTACAACACTCACCCTTATGTTTCTGCACCAGTCATGGGCGTTACCCTTGCACTGGAAGAGGGACGTGCTAACGGTGAGCCTATTGACGATGTTGCAATTCAGGGCGTTAAGGTAGGCATGATGGGCCCTCTGGCCGGTGTTGGTGACCCAGTCTTCTGGTTTACTGTCCGTCCAATTCTTGGAGCACTCGGCGCATCTATTGCCGCTGGTGGTTCTGCACTTGGCCCTATTCTCTTCTTTGTTCTGTGGAACGTCATCCGCCTTTCCTTCCTGTGGTACACCCAGGAGTTTGGCTACAAGGCAGGCGCTTCAATTTCTTCCGATCTTTCTGGCGGCATGCTGGGCAAGATTACCGAGGGTGCTTCTATTCTTGGTATGTTTATCATTGGTGCCCTGGTACAGCGCTGGGTTTCAATTTCATTTACCCCAGTTGTTTCTACCATTCCTCAGCAGGCAGGCGCCTACATTGATTGGACAAGCATTCCTTCAGGAGTAGAGGGAATGCACCAGGCATTAAAGCTTTACGCTGCACTTGGACCAAACGGCCTTGACCCAGTCAAGGTAACCACACTGCAGTCCAACCTTGACTCGCTTGTTCCTGGACTGGCAGCTGTTGGTCTGACACTGCTTTGCTGCTCACTGCTTAAGAAGAAGGTCTCTCCAATTGCTATCATCCTGGCTCTCTTTGCCGTTGGTATTATTGGTCGACTCCTTGGCTTTATGTAATGAGTAAGAGTACGCATTAGTACTCAACTTCGCACGAATATGGGTCGCGCTCTATAATGGGTGCGACCCATTTTTGAAAGGATTGTATGGCTCAGTCTCAAAACAGTACGGTCGATTTCACCGCAAAGGCAACGTCATTCCACGGGCTAGCTACGTATGGCGATATCCTTATTGGCAATAAGGCCTTTGAGTTCTACAACCAGAAAAATCCTGAAGATTACATTCAAATTCCTTGGGATCAGATTGATCATGTGGC
>NZ_CAUSFQ010000054.1:0-9060 GCF_963530955.1 Lancefieldella parvula
GGCAATTCGTAAGCACGCTCTTCGTGTTTCTTTGATTCCAACTGCTGTTTCAGTTGCTTTCTCTCTTGCAGGTATCTTTACCGGTGCTGTTATGACCGAGAAGGTCTTTGCAATTCACGGTCTTGGTGAGTACTTCATTAACTGTATTAACAACAACAATATTCACGGTGCAGTTGCAGTTGCAGCTTTCTCTGGCGCAATGACTCTTGTTGGCGCTCTTCTGGCTGACCTCTTTGCTGCTGCTCTTGATCCACGAATTAAGATGAGCTAAGGAGGCGGACATGTCTAAAGAAGAGCTTCAGAATAAAGACGAGAAAAACGTCTCCATTGATGCAGGTCTTACTAACGCTGAGCGTGAGCTTCAGGCAGATGCTAAGTCTGATAACAAAGAAGTTAAAAGAATTAGCTATGCTGGCCTGATTGCAAGGCGTTTCTTCCGCCAGCGTTCTGCAGTAATCGGTTTGATTATTCTTGGAATTATGGTTCTTATTGCAGTTTTTGGACCATATGCCACTCCATTTAATTACACAGATGCTGACTTTACTGCAATTAACATGGCTCCTAATGCAAAGCATTGGTTTGGTACTGATGGTGCTGGTATTGATCTGTATGCCTGTGTTGTCCACGGCCTTGGTCGTTCTTTGACTATTGGTATCAGCTACGCAATCTTGACCACTATCATCTCTGCAATTATCGGTACTGCTATTGCCTATGTCCGTGGCATTCCAGAGAAGATTGGTATGTGGCTTCTTGATATGCTCATGGTCATTCCTAGCTTCTTGCTGGTTGCTATGATTGTTCGTGCAGCAGGCGGTGAGTCTGGATGGCTCATGCTTATCTTTGGTCTGACTGCTTTTGGTTGGATTGGTCGCGCACGTACTATCCGTACCATGGCTCTGTCTTTGCGTGAGAGAGATTACGTCAAGGCTGCTAAATACATGGGTGTTCCACCATTCACCATTATTGTTCGTCACCTTATTCCAAACCTTGGTTCAATTCTTATTATTGACTTGGTCTTGGCCGTTATTGGTGGCATTAACTCTGAGACAGCATTCAGCTTCTTGGGTCTTGGTATTAAGGCACCAGATACTTCCCTTGGTTATCTTCTGAGTGCTGGTTCTTCTGCAATGCTTACTACTCCATGGATGATTTTGATTCCATCGGCATTTCTGATCATTGTTTGTGTTGGCCTGCAGCTCATCGGCGATGGCCTTCGCGATGCCTTTGACCCTTATTCACGCGCTGCTGGTAGCGTCAAAGATCAGGAAGAGGATTCTTCCAAGGATGACGCTCAGCTTGGTGACCTTGAGGGAAGCATCGTTTCTGAAGAAACTACGGAGCGTGCATAATGTCTGACACTACTTCTACTTCAACAAAGCAGGGAAGTGTAGAGATGGACGACGTCCTTCGCTACGAGCTGCTTGAATCAAACGGTCCAAAGGGCGCTCCAACAGGAGATCCAGTTCTTTCTGTTCGTAACCTTAAGGTTTCCTTTAATACCGAGGCTGGTCGTGTAGACGCAGTTCGCGGTGTTAACTTTGACCTTTGGGGCGGCCGTACTCTTGGTATCGTAGGTGAGTCTGGTTCTGGTAAATCAGTAACCGCTCTGTCTCTTATTGGTCTTCTTGATGACAATGCTCACGTTACCGGCTCTATTAAACTTGGTGACGAGGAGCTCATTGGTAAGACCGACGAAGAGATGTCACAGCTTCGTGGTACTAAGATCTCTATGATCTTCCAGGATCCACTGTCTGCTTTGACTCCTATGTTCTCTATTGGAGATCAGCTTGCAGAGGCTCTGCTTACCCATAATCCTCACATGAGCAAGGCAGATGTCCGTAAGCGTTGTATCGAGCTTCTCTCCATCGTTGGTATTACTGATCCAGAAAATCGTCTGGATTCTTTCCCACATGAGTTCTCTGGTGGTATGCGTCAGCGTGTTGTTATTGCAATTGCTATTGCAAATAACCCTGACATCATCATTGCAGACGAGCCAACCACCGCTCTTGACGTAACTATTCAGGCTCAGATTCTTGACGTCTTGAAGGTTGCGCAGAAAGAGACTGGCGCAGCAGTTGTTCTGATTACTCACGACCTTGGTGTTGTTGCAGGTACCGCTGATGACATTATGGTTATGTATGCAGGCCGTGGCGTAGAGCGCGCAAGCGTTGATACACTTTTTGCTGAGCCTCGTCACCCTTATACCATGGGTCTTCTGGGTGCTGTTCCAAAACCTCACCTTCAGGCAGAGCATAGGCTTGTTCCTATTAAGGGCAATCCACCATCACTTGCAGCCATTCCAACAGGTTGTCCTTTTAACCCACGTTGTCCTATGGCTACCGAGGAGTGCTCCAAGAAAGAGCCAATTCTGCTTCCTGCAAATGCTGCTGAGGGCCACCTGGCGTCTTGTCACCACCTTCAGGAGATTTGCGAGAAGAACCTCACCTATGCAGAGGTATATCCAGACTTTGAGCCAATCCTTCCAAAGTGGGTTGACGTTCCTCGTAACGAGCGTCCTGTTGTGCTTAAGGTTGAGAACCTTACCAAGACATTCCCTGTCCAGGGAAAGGGCTTTATTAGGCGCAGCAAGGGCACTATGACTGCAGTTGACCGTGCAAGCTTTGAAATCCATGAGGGAGAAACCCTCGCACTGGTTGGTGAGTCTGGCTCTGGTAAGTCAACAACTCTGATGCAGATTATGGATCTGCTGAAGCCTGAGGATGGCCGTATTACGGTCCTTGGCAAAGATGTTGCTGAGCTTAAGAACGCAGCACAGCGTAGAGAACTTCGTAAAGATCTTCAGGTAATCTTCCAGGATCCAATGAGTTCTCTAGACCCTCGTATGCCTGTCTATGACGTTTTGGCAGAGCCACTACAGGCACAGGGCTGGAACAAAGAGGATATTAATACTCGTATTGGTGAGCTTATGCGTCTGGTTGGTATTAACCCAGACTATGTTGACCGCTTCCCATCTCAGTTCTCTGGTGGTCAGCGTCAGCGTATTGCTATTGCTCGTGCTCTTGCAACAAGCCCAAAGATTCTTCTTTTGGACGAGCCAATTGCATCTCTGGATGTTTCCATTCAGGCAGGTATTATTAACCTTCTTGAGGATCTTCAGGTTCAGTTGAAGATTTCTTATCTCTTTGTTGCTCATGATCTTGCTGTTATTCGTCATATTTCTGACACGGTTGCTGTTATGCACCTTGGCAAGATTGTTGAGTACGGTGAGACTGAAGACGTCTTTACTAATCCACAAGACCCTTATACCAAGGCGCTTCTCTCGGCTATTCCAATTCCTGATCCAAAGATTGAGCGTACTCGTGAGCGCATGATTTATCAGGACGGTAAGCTGGTTCCTGCTACTCACATTTCTAACGAGTAACAAAGATTCAATAAATTTTTTGAAAACCCGCACTTAAAACCAGGTGCGGGTTTTCTTTGTTACAAATAGTGAACGAGGTTGTTACGGGAATGTTTCTGCTATGGAGTATTTTCAGGCAATTTCGTATAGTTAAGTGAATATCTGTAGGCCTTTAACGAAATGGGTGATCATATGGCTGACAGTTTTTCCCGTCGTTCGTTCTTTGCTCTGACTGGTATCACCGCCGCAGGCCTTGGCCTTGCCGGTTGTGCTCCATCAAATAATCAGGGCGGCTCTACCACCACTGGTGCTGAGCCACAGGACGGCTCTCCTGCAAACACTCCTCTGGATCAGCTTCCACTTCCAGAGAAGGGCAAGACGTACAACAATCCTAAGTCTCGTGATGAGGTTAAGGATGGCGGTACTCTGACTCAGCCAATCAACGAGATTGGTCCACAGTGGAATTACTACCAACTTGCTGGTAATACCTCTTACATGAACATCCTTCACGGTCTTATCAACCCTCGTGACCTGTTCCTTAACAATGCTGATGGCGATAAGTTTGAGCCAAACAAGGATTACATCAAGGAATTCAAGGTAGAGGAGAAGGACGGCAAACAGGTTGCTACCCTGACCTTCACTGATCAGGCCACCTTCAACGATGGTACCGCTATTGACTGGACCGCAATTCAGACCGCATTCATCACTATGTGTGGTCAGAATAAAAAGTTTGCGGTTTCTTCAACTGATGGTTATGACAAGTATGAGTCTGTTGAGCAGGGTGATACTGCTAAGACCGCTGTTATTACCATGAAGGAGGCAGTCTATCCAATCGAGAGCATCTTGAGCTATGCTCTGCACCCAAAGCTTCAGGATCCAGACTTCTTCAACAATGGTTACAATAATGAGCCACACAACGAGCTTGGTTCTGGTCCTTATATTGTTGATTCTTTCGATGACTCTGCTGTAACCTTCAAGCCAAATCCAAAGTGGTGGGGTGACGCTCCTAAGCTTGATACCCTTGTCTACAAGCAGATGGATACCCAGGCTTCCATTAACGCATTCAAGAACGAAGAGACTGATACTACTGGTACTTCCGTCGCAGGTTCTGCTGAGCTTCTTTCTAACTTCTCCGGTCTTGGTGATAAGGCTCAGATTCGCCGTGGTCTTGGTATGTCTATTGCTGTTATCGAGCTTAACTCTACTCGCGGTGCTCTTCAGGATGTTGCAGTTCGTAAGGCATTCTGCCAGGTCGTTGACCCTGCAACTATCGTTTCCATCGTCTTCCAGGGTGTTAACTGGAAAGAGGATGCACCAGGTTCTATGCTTTGGCCTTACTGGGCAGCTGGCTATGACAACAACCTCCCAGACGATATCAAGAACCTCAAGTCTGTTGACGAGCGCAAGGCTGCTGCAAAGAAGACTCTTGAGGATGCAGGCTACAAGCTTAACGGCGATTACTATGAGAAGGACGGTCAGCAGGTAACCTTTAGCTACACTCTGTTCGGTGACGGTACTACTGTTAAGAACCGTGCTGCTGCAATCCAGAAGATGTGCAAGGATGCTGGTATTAACCTTACCCTTGATTCTCACCCATCTTCTGAGTTCTCTGATGTTCTTACCTCTGGCTCTTGGGATGTCTGCCTCTTTGGTTGGGTTGGCTCTTCAACTTCTTACAACAACGGTGGCCAGCTCTATGGTTCTGAGTCTGGATCCAACTTTGGTCAGCAGGGCTCCGCAGAGACCGATGAGATGTTTGCAAAGGTTGTCTCTACCAAGGACTTTGATGAGCGCATGAAGCTCATGAATGAGGCAGAGAAGAAGATGATGCAGACTTACGCATATCTTCCTGTCTACACTGGTCCAGACTGCTACGTTGTTAAGAAGGGTCTTGCCAACTTTGGTCCATCACTCTTCCAGAGCACACCAGCAACCATTGTTGGTTGGCAGAAGTAAGCAAGGGACAAGGCGATCTTCTCGCAAAGTTCTTTTGAGAAAAGTTTTTAATTTTTCTCAGTAAAGTTGCTTGAAGATGTGTTAGTATATCCCTCGCTGCAAAGCAAGTCGGAGTGGCGGAATTGGCAGACGCGCTAGCTTGAGGTGCTAGTGACCTACTAACGGTTGTGCGGGTTCAAGTCCCGCCTCCGACACCACGGAATTTCGGCGGATCTCTTCGGAGGTCCGCCTTTTTCGTATACTTAGACTATACGATTTGTTTTTACTCGATGGTAAGTATTGACTGTGGCAGATAACAAGCTGAGCGTTCGCCGTGTTGAGGGAGTTGTCGACGGAACCGTTGCTGCAACTCTGTCTCAGTTGCTGCGCCTGACCAGCGATGCAGTTATCGTTTTTAATATGGAGGGCACAGTTCTTCTCGCCAATGAGGAGGCAGAAAGCTTATTTGCTAAGGAAGACGGTACCATTGCCGGCCTGGATGTTCGCTTTTTGTTTACCCCGGCAAACCAAGAAAACTTGCAGAAGCCGTTCTTTGTAGAGTCGTTGCCGTTTGCGATTGATGGCTCCACTTCTATGGTGGCCGCTCCTGCGCAAGATGGCACGTCGCAGGTTTTGAGCGTACGCGCAGATTATGTTGGTGCGCCTACACAAGCTATTGTTCTGACGGCGTCTAAGCTTCGTGACATGGCTAGCCCTATGCACGATGATGAACGAATGGTCTTGGACCTTCGCCGAGCCAACAGGAGGCTCTCAGGAGCGCTTCAGATTGTTTTGGACACGCTTGACTCGGAAGATATGGGTCAGCTTATCGAGCGCGTGTTAGAAGAGCTCTCAGAGACTGTCGAGGCTGATGGTGCGCTTATCTATCTTGCTGAGCAAGACGGGTATCACCTTCATGGTGCAACGGAGTCTTTGAGAAGTGCGTCATTGGATAGAATTCCTCGCTACTTTGCATTTAACAGCTCTCTGGAGCGTTTGACGTTTTATTCCGAGCACGCACTTCGCTTGCATACCATGCCTTTGAACTCTAGCGCGCTTAAGCAGGGAAGAGTTAAAAAGCGCAATCTGGTTAACGAGGACACGCGCGAGGTCATAACTGTTGACGCAAGTCATTTACCTCCGTTTACCAGCTTTCTTGTGGTTCCTGTGTGGTTTGGTGGCCACATTGTTGCTCTGATTGAGGTGGGCTGGGAGCGTAAGCGTGCTCTTTTGGTTGAAGACGCAAGACTTCTGGACTCCATTGCAAATTACCTCTCGGTGCAGCTTGTAGGCGCGTTGTCGGCCATGAGAACGCAGCGTAGAGACACGCTTCGCGAGGCATTAGCTCGCGTGCGTCAGGGGTTGCTCCATAGCGCTGCAGAGGGCGAGAAGATCTCTGGCGAGCGTTTGCAGCAGGTTATGAGGTCGGTGGGCACCGATCTTTATGCACAGGTTTTCTCGGTAGATTGCTGTGAGGTAACGGGTAACGTCACACTCCATGCGCTTGGCGCTGAGCAAGCGTTTGGCGACGCTCAGGACGGCGCGCAAGACAGCGCGCAGGCCGCAGCGGAGGCCGGCAGCGCGCAGGATGGCGGCAACCAGATTGCGCTTCCATCGACGGTTGAGGGACTCAAGACAGGAGAGGGCGAGGCGTCAGTCAAAGAGGTTGAGCTTGAATCTGAGCTGAGTCGTTCGCTTGCTGCACAAGGTTTGCCCTGCAAGGGAGCTGTGCTTTTCTTGGGTAAGTTTGCTGGCGAGCAGCATACCTGGCTTTTCTTGCGAGAAGAAAACGCTGAGCCCTTAAGCGACATTGAGCTTGATTTCTTGGACCGCGTGATGCTTCTGGTTCATTCGTTGGCCGTTGGTGCCGAAGAGAGCCAGCAAAATAAGCATATCTCGCAGGCACTGCAGTCGGGCATGAAAAATGACCTACAGAAGGTAGAAGGAATTTCTGCCGAGGGAATTTATTCGTCCGCAACCGCCGACGCGTTTGTTGGTGGCGATTTTTACAGCATGATTAAGCTGCCAGGCCGTCGTGCGTGCATCATTATGGGTGACGTTTCTGGCAAGGGTATTGAGGCGGCATCTATCTCGTCCGCAGTTAAAACGGCACTTTCCGCATACGCGTGGGAGGGAAGAACTCCCGCTCGCATGGTGGCAACGCTTAATGAGTTCCTGTTGGGCTTCTCGAGAGTAGAAACATTTGCAACGCTCTTTGTGGGCATTGTTGACCTTACAACTTCATCGCTGACCTACTGCTCCGCTGGTCATCCACCTGCGATTTTGGTGTCCGCTCAATCGGGCGAGGCTGAGCTTTTGGATGTTCAGTCGGGCGTTGTGGGCGCGTTTCACGACATGGAGTACAAAAACGGCATGGTTCACTTGCATGAGGGCGACATCCTGCTGCTTTACACCGACGGAACCACGGAAGCTCGTAGCCCTGAAGGCGCGTTCTTTGGCGAGACCGGCCTGCGAGACATGATTATGAACGAGGTTCCTCGTGGCTTTGACGGCCTGCTCAATAGGTTCTTGAGCACGCTTGATCGCTATACCGGCCGAAGGCTTGATGACGACGTTGCCATGGTTGCCCTGCGTTTTGACGAGCTTGGCAGCGCCGACTCTGGCGCGCTTGGCAGTGCCGAATCTGGCGAGAAGAGCAACTAGACGGTCTTCTCGTCAACGAGACGATTTTCTCGCTAAAAAATGCAGATATCTGAAATTCTTGTTGCTGTGCGGGAACAAGAAACGTATGTATACGCAGCCAAACATAGCAGTTGTTTCAGTCAATACTGACCTTGACGTGAGGGGAGTCCCGCGCGTGAAGGCCCAGATTGAGCAGCTCATTGATAGTGGCTGCAGAAGAATTGTGCTGAACATGTCGGAGGTTTCGTATATCGATTCGTGCGGCATGGGCTTTATTGTGTGCGCCGTTCGACGTATGAAGACACTCGGCGGCCTTATGAGCCTTACCAACGTGCAACCAACGGCGTTTAAGGCGCTGGTGCGCATGGGTCTTATCGACTTCATGCCTATAAGCACATGTGCCGCTAAGTCGCGCGTAACTCCGCTTGCGCCGGGTACGCATCCGTCGTTCCAGACAACGTTTAGAGTTGATCCCAACAAAATGTGCGACGCTCGCTCGAGGGCAGTTGCGCTGCTAAAGACGCTTCCGTTTACTCCGGACCAAAAATTTGATATTGAACTCGCAGTTGGCGAGGCTATTGGCAACGCTATTGATCACGCGTGCGAGAAGGGTGTGCTGACCACGGTTTCTGCGTATCCAGACAGGGTGGTCATTGACGTCTCGGATTGTGGTGGCGGCTTTAGCATTTCCGATGAGGAGGAGCCTCCCGAGACCGGGCAGTTTGCCGAGCGTGGTCGCGGCGTCAAGCTAATGCGCCTGCTTATGGATGCCGTGTCTATCCAGGAGAAACCTTCCGGCAACGGCACCGTTGTCCGCCTGGTCAAGATGATGCGCTAGGTTGCGTGCGAGTACAGGTCAGTAGAGCGCCCAACGGCGGCAACCCCGCAGGTCAGCGGCGTGCGGGTCCGTACAGGCTGCAAGTCGATTTCAACCCGGTATCTACTTCGTGTGGATATCGGGTTTCTTGTGCGAAAACGCTGGGAGTGGACCGGGTTTCTCGCCAGGTGCGCCGCGCGAGCCTGACGTGAGCTTGGGTGTGCCTGATTTCTTCAAAGAATCTGTAACTTTTGCCCTTGAATTCTCATTGCTAGTGCAACAACAAAAGATAAGGTAGTGACCC
>NZ_CAUSFQ010000055.1:0-9042 GCF_963530955.1 Lancefieldella parvula
CGTCATGTATACGTCTTTTTAACAGATTATCCGACTTAGGTGTGTTTTGAACTGCCTCCTATTTCTCGTGTCCAAGAAATGGGAGGCAGTTCAAGTAGCCGCTTTTCTCTTACGTGTTTGAATGCTCAACGCATTTGTATTTTGCCGTGAGTTAGTCCTCGTCATCAACCATTTCTACAACGGGTTTGCCCATGTAATTGATACCGTCGACCAGCTCTTCCAGGGTGATTCTTTGACCTAAGATAGTTGCCTGAACAAGCTCTTTGTAGAACTCACGAGCTTCATCCATAAGATCAAGAATACTTTCAGTCTTAATTTCTCCTGTGTAAGGCTCTTTCCAAGGAAGGCGCTTGAGATTAGCGGTAGGGAAGTCCTCAGTCATAACAATACGGTGAGCCATCGCGGCAACGTATGAATTGTTTGAAGGACGCATGAACTTCTCGGTTTTATACAAAACGTCAGGAAGCTTAGTAGTGTACTTAGGATCAGTGCGCTCTACAGTGTGGTAGATGCGAGCGTAATCCTGAAGGGCCTTCTCGTACTCACCAACGCCAACATTAAGGCCAAATACCTGAAGCGCTACTTGTGAGAAGAGTGCGCCACCAACATGCTTGGTTGATTCAATTGCTTCAAGCACCTCAGCTGGTGGGAACGTCTCAACGGTGGTGTGACGCATGTGCCAGAGAAGGTATGAGTCTAAGTCTGTCTCGATAATAGGGTGGAGTTCTCTGTAGGCATTTTTGAGAGATGGTTCCGCCTCAATCAGTGCATCTTGCTGGGAATACACAAATGGATGGACAATTCTATCCAGCGCGTAGTGTGCTAAGAGGCCAAGCGCAAACGCACGACCAGCGGGCATGTCGCTCTGCGGTAGGCGAGAAACACCATCGCGAATAGAGAGAAACGCGTCAACAATATGACCTGCATGCATACGACGATGTAGTCTATTGCAGGCAAGTGAGTGGTTTGGCCAGGCAAGATGACGTGCTAGGAAGGGATCAGGACCCTGGTTTCCAAGAAGGAATGCATTGACCTCTGCATCAGTTGCAACAAGCTCTTGTGGTAAATCATGAACCACTTCTGCGCCAAACAGATAGTGGGTTATTAAAGCGGGCATAACACTCCTTGTAGTTTTTCAGTATAAGAGTAGCTGAAAAACGCTCATAGGCGTTAAAATTTCTTCTTTGTGTTACAAGATTTAATGATACCTAGGAACTCACACATGGGTCTACTGGAAATTTTAATGCTGGGTGTGGCGCTTGCAACAGATGCGTTTTCTGTCACCATCTCTAACACTTTTGCCTTTGATGACCATAGGTTTTCTCGCCTTATGCGTATGCCACTTTTCTTTGGACTTTTTCAGTTTGGCATGCCTTTTGCCGGTTATTTTGTTGGCGGCATTGCAGCAGAATTGATTGAGAAGTATGCAGGAATGGTCTCTTTGGTTATTCTTGGCTTCATCGGTTCAAACATGCTGTACAGCGGCTATAAGGCGCTCAAAGAAGACGCTTCTGAGGAAGATGAGGAAGAAGCCCAGCAAAGTGCTACGACGCTCTCTTATGGAAAGCTGCTCTTTCAAGCTGTTGCTACAGCAATCGACGCATTTGCTGTTGGGGTAAGTTTTAGGGCACATAGTGTAGACATTTTGGTTGCTTCGGGGCTCTTTGGCATTATTACCGCAATTCTCTGTACCATTGCTCTGTTCATTGGCAAAAAACTTGGCTCGCTTCTGGGCGACCGTGCCGAGATGGTGGGCGGTGTAGTACTTATCCTGATTGGACTAAAAGCCTTTTTTGGATAAAATCTGTTTGACCAGACGGATTATGTAGCAGGTAAGGAGGTAGCGTGAAGTTTATCCCAGATAGTCTGCGCCAGAAGATGCATAAAACTTTTGGACCAAAAGACCCTGACGAGAAGAGCACTCCACCAACTGCCACTTCTGTTACAAGAACCTCATTTATTATCCTGGCTGTCTCGGCGGTTGCAGCACCTGTAATAGCTACGGTAGCAAACGTTTTGAGTCCAGGAATTTCTTATGTTCAGCAGGAGCTTCTTCCCCCACAGCTTAATTCAAAGGTTCCAGGCTATGCTCGAGCGCTTATTCAACTTGCACAACGAGAGGGCTCCCTCAATCTTTTATGTACTTCCAAAGAAGCGGTAAAGCCCCTGGTAGAAACATATTCAAGAATGTTTTCTCTGCCTGTTACGGTGGGTGAGGCAACGGAGGAAGAAATTCAGGAGTTTATTCAGCAAACATATACTTCTGGTAAGAGTTCAGAGTCTGAAACTTCTGATACCAAATCTGGTGCTGATTGGGGTTTTGAGAAACCCGATGTCATTTTCTTGGCAAGCGAAGCTCTTATGCAAAATTTTGAGACTTCCGCATATTGTCAACCGTTTGAAGTTTCTTCAACAGACCAGTACGTGCGCCCTGAGTTTTTTGACGCCAACGGACACTGGTATGCCTACGCTGCAGATCCATTGGTTTTACTGGTAAATCAAGAACGCCTTAATGAGAAAAAGATTTTGCGTCCTCACGAATGGACCGATCTTCTTACAGATGGCCTGCGTGGAAGGTATGTTATTCCTGACCCCGCACTTACGTATACGGGCAAGAAGTTTGAATCGCTCTTTTTAGGACAGTATGGTCTAGATAAAGGCACTCAAATTATCCAAAGTTTGTTTGAAAATGTTGACGCATTTTCTGAGAGTACCCATCAAGCTATTAGAGACACAGGATTTGGCAGGTATAGGGCTTGTGTTTGTCCGCTGAGCGCTGCTTATAGGGCAATTACTAAAGACGATTTTGATAATCTTTCAGTTATTCTACCAGGCACTTCTTATTTCTCTACGATAAGGTCATTTGTATGTCAGGGGTCAAAACATACGTATTCAGCGTATTTATGGCAGGAATTTATTACCAAACGAGATTCTGCTGAACACATGGGAGAAATGGACTCGTTTTTCTCGCCAGTTATTGAGGGAACACCAACGCCTTGGTATGCAGATCGTCTGAATTTGACAGCAGTAAGTGAATCAATGCAGATAGCTCCTGCTCCAACCGATGCAGAAGGAAATCTCATCAAGCTTGAAGACGTCCACGCTACCTACAGTAAGTTGGTCAACGCATAGCTCTTTCCATACGTTAAGCATTTGAACATCAAAAAACGGCCCAGGTAAACTGAGCCGTTTTGCTTTAAAGATGGAGTGGCGAGAAGACCGGTTTTCTCGCCAAGAAGTTCTGATGAAGCACTAGACGTAGAAGAGCATCTTGTTGTAGCTAGGAACTGGCCACCAGTCATGTCCGCAGATGAGCTCCATGGAGTCAACGGCGCTACGCAGGCGGGCCATAGCAGGAAGAACCTCATTGCAGTAGTATTCGCACTGTTCCTGAGGTTGATCTTTCATCTGGTGAGCTGTGGTGTTGATCTCATCAAGACTGTTGGTAGCTGCGTAAATTTCGTCAATACCGGCGGTGAGTTTCTCGACGATCTCTGTCTCTGCTGCACTCTTAATGCCAATGGCCTGTTTAGCAGCAACTGAAGAGGCAACATCACTTGAGTAGGTAAAGAGGGCAGGCAGGTACATGTGGCGTGTCATATACAGCATGGTACGAGCTTCGATGTTAAGGACCTTGGTGTACTGCTCAGCCTTTGCAATGTAGCGAGCCTGTGCTTCTGCCTGAGAAAGAACGCCGTAGCGCTCAAAGAGCTCAATGTTCTCTGGAGCAACCATTGCAGGGAGTGCCTCAGGGGTGGTGCGGAGGTTTGGAAGACCGCGCTCCTCGGCAAGTTTCTCCCAATCGCCTGAGTAGCCATTGCCCTCAAAGAGGATCCGCTCGTGAGCCTTAAAGGTGTTAATGACCCACCTCAAGGCTTCCTTAGTGAAGTTCTCCCCAGAAACGTTTTCAAGGTCATTTGCAAAGCGGTCACACTGCTCAGCAACAATAGTGTTCAAAATAACATTAGGGTCAGAAAGATTCTGCTGGCTGCCGCACATGCGGAACTCAAACTTGTTACCAGTAAACGCAAAGGGGCTGGTACGGTTTCTGTCTGTGTTGTCCCTAAGAACTGCAGGAAGTGTTGGTACGCCCAGATCCATACGAGTGCGCTTTGCGCCGTGGACGTCGGAACCTGTGATGAGGTCATCAACGATTACGGAAAGTGCAGCACCTAAGAAGACGGAAACAATTGCAGGTGGTGCTTCATTTGCGCCAAGGCGGTGATCGTTTCCAGCGGATGCAACAGACATGCGCAGAAGATCTGCATGTGAGTCAACAGCGGCTACAAGGCAGGCAAGGAAGACCAAGAAGCGAAGGTTCTCGCCAGGTTTATCACCAGGCTCAAGCAAGTTCTCATTGTCTGCAGAAAGCGACCAGTTGTCGTGCTTACCAGAGCCGTTGACGTACTCAAAGGGTTTCTCGTGCTCAAGGCAGGCAAGACCATGATGAGTTGCAAGAAGCTTGAGCTTCTCCATGGTCAGGAGGTTGTTGTCAATAGCAAGTGCACCTTGCTCAAAGACAGGTGCAAGCTCATGCTGGCAAGGAGCAACCTCATTGTGCTTGGTCTTTGCAGGGATGCCCAGCTTCCAGAGCTCGTCATCAAGCTCTTTCATGAAGTTGTTGACGGTTGGACGAATGGCACCAAAGTAGTGCTCATCAAGCTCTTGACCCTTGCTTGGCTCGCAGCCAAAGAGGGTACGGCCACAAAGGATAAGGTCAGGGCGCTGCTCAAAGTCTTCCTCTTTGATAAGGAAGTACTCCTGCTCAGGGCCAATGTTTGTAACAACGCGAGAAGGCTCTTGTCCAAAAAGTGCAAGAACGCGCTTGGCCTGCTTCTCTAGGGCAACCTGGGAACGAAGCAGAGGAGTGCGCTTATCCAGAGCTTCTCCGGTGTATGAAATAAATGCTGTTGGAATGCAGAGGACTTCATCTTTGATGAAAGTTGGGCTTGCAGGATCCCAAACCGTGTAACCGCGAGCCTCAAAAGTGGCACGCAGACCGCCAGAAGGGAAGCTTGATGCGTCAGGTTCGCCCTGTACCAGCTCTTTTCCCGAGAAGGACATCAAAATAGTGCCGTTTCCCTGAGGAGTCATAAAGCTGTCGTGCTTCTCGGAAGTAATACCTGTGAGAGGCTGGAACCAGTGGGTGAAGTGAGTAGCGCCTTTTTCTAGCGCCCACTCTTTCATGGCATGCGCAACCTCGTTTGCAATGTCGAGGTCAAGCGGTTTGCCGTCCTGGATGACACTACGAAGTTTCTTGTACGTTGGCCTTGGCAGGCGTTCTTGCATGTCTGCGTCGGTAAAGAGAAGTGAGCCAAATTCCTGAGAAACTTTGTCGTGAGCCACAGCCCCTCCTTGTGGGTAAATGCTGGCAGTTAGTCTGTTTTCTCGCGTGCTAGGCACGTTATGTTGGTTGTTATTTTCGCACGTTTGCCACTGAGAGGGTGGCGAGGATGCAAACAGAAACATAACGATTACAAAAAATTTAGTCGCCGCTAGAAGAGACGTGGGCTTTGTTTCCGGAGGCTCTGGCGCGCATAAGCGAAGAAAGTCTTAGTACAATAGAGGTACACAAACAAAGAGGAGCAGGTATGTCTGATACTACTATGCCAGTTGATATTACAGATCAAAACGACGCTACGTCAGCTAAAGAAGATGCAGCTAAACCGCGCAGAACTATTGCCGTTATTGACGGAAACTCGCTCATGCATCGAGCGTTCCATGCAATCCGTCAGCCTATGGCAGCACCAGATGGAACGCCAACCGGAGCGCTCTTTGGCTTCTTCAACATGTTTATCAAGCTTGTTGAGTCCTTCTCGCCAGATGGTGTCATTTGTGCGTTTGATAAGGGCAAGCCACAGGTTCGCATTGATATGTTGCCTCAGTACAAGGCTCAGCGTCCTCCTATGGACCCTGCTTTGCATGCGCAGTTCCCCATAGTCAAGGAGCTGCTCAAGACACTTGATGTTCCTGTCTGCCAGCTTGAGGGCTGGGAGGGCGATGACATCTTGGGTACCCTTGCCCGCCGTGGTGAGGCTGAGGGTTACCAGATGCTACTCTTCACGGGTGACCGCGATATGTACCAGCTTTCCACAGAAAACGTCAAGATTGTTTCTACGCGCAAAGGCGTCTCTGACGTCTCAATTATGACGCCAGAGACTGTGGCAGATCTCTACGCTGGTATTACGCCAGAGCTTGTTCCAGACTTTTATGGCCTCAAGGGAGACTCTTCTGACAACATTCCGGGTGTTCCTGGAATTGGCCCTAAGAAAGCCGCAGCTCTGATTGTTGAGTATGGCTCGCTTGACGAGGTTATTGCCCACGCTGACGAGGTCAAGGGTAAGGTGGGAGAAAACCTTCGCGCGCATATTGATGATGCGCTGCTCTCCCGTAAGGTTGCAACTATTCGCACTGATGCACCGCTTGATATTAACCTGGAAGATGCTCAGTTCCCAACGTTTGATCCAAATGATGTGGTCAAGGCTTTCTCGGCTTTGGGCTTTACGGGCATGACCTCAAGGCTTGCTCGCATGGCCGGTGGCTCTGCCGCTGGCGCAGTTGCACAAACCGCCTCTACTACACCTACGCTTCCTATTCCTTCTGAGTTTCTGCAGGCAGGAGACGCATCTGCCGCTCTGACCGCTGCACTTGAGAACCAGGAGTGGATTGGCGTTGCAGAGGATTCTGCGGCGGACGCTGGAGCGCTCTTTAGCCTTTCTCGCACACTTTGGGTGTCTACAGAAAAGGCACTTCTTAAGTTTGAGGGAGAAAATGCAACTGCAGCACTCTTGCGTATTTTGCGAGAAGCCCGTGTAGCTGCAGACGATGTTAAGGCGTTGCTGCACGAGGTAAGTCCTGTTGATTCGTCCGAGCCACAGAAGATGGATATTGAAACCATTGATTCTGATCGTCTCTTTGATACGGGTGTTGCTGCGTATCTACTTGAGTCTGATCGTTCAAGTTTTGATATTAATGGCTTGGTTGAGCTGTACTTTGGCTCTGAGCTTCCTGAGCCTACAGATGAGATTCCCGCTGCAGCACTAAGAGCTGTAGCTGCTAGGGTTCTTGTGCCTGTGCTTACTAAAAAGCTTAAAGATGATGGTTCTTTGGAGCTCTTTACTTCTCTGGAGATGCAACTTTTGCCTGTACTTGCTGCGATGGAGCGTCGTGGTCTCTACGTTGATCCTCAAGAGCTTGCTAAGCAGTCTTTGGAGCTGGGTGAAGATATTGCGCAGCGTGTGGCAAGTATTCACCAGACAGCAGGCGAGGATTTTAACTTGGATTCTCCAAGCCAGCTTTCTCATATCTTGTTTGACGTGCTTAAACTTCCAACCTATGGCCTCAAAAAGACGCGCACCGGGTTTTACTCCACCAACGCAAAGGTTCTAGGAGACCTGGCGCAGGAGTACCAGATTGTTGCTGATGTTCTTGAGTATCGTGAGCGTGCCAAGATCAAATCAACTTATCTCGATGCGCTTCCTGCGCTTATTCGTGGCGATAAGCGCATCCACACCACATTCAATCAGACCGTTGCTGCAACAGGAAGGCTTTCCAGCTCTGATCCAAACCTGCAGAACATTCCTACCCGCTCTGAGCTGGGACATCGTGTCCGTACTGCCTTTACCGTTCCCGAGGGCAGCGTTTTTCTCGCCTGCGACTACTCCCAGATTGAGCTGCGCTTGCTGGCACATCTTTCAGCTGACGAGCACCTGGTAGCAGCATTTAACTCTGGTGCCGATTTCCACGCCGCAACTGCCGCACGCGTCTTTGGCGTGCCTGTTGAAGAGGTCACGCCAGCACTTCGTAGCCGTGCTAAGGCAGTTAACTTTGGCATTGTCTATGGTCAGCAGGCCTTTGGTCTGGCAACGTCTCTGAAGATTTCCCGCAAGGAAGCGCAAGAGATGATTGACCGCTATTTTGACGCATATCCTGGAGTCCGTACATACCTTGACGATTCCGTCCGTACTGCTCACGAGACTGGTTATGCGATTACCATGTACGGTCGTAAGCGCCACATTAGAGAGTTCAATCAGTCAAATCGCCAGCTCATTGCCTTTGGCGAGCGTACTGCTATGAATCACCCTATGCAGGGAAGTGCTGCAGACATTATCAAAATTGCAATGATTAATGTCGAGAAACGCCTGCGTGATGAAGGTCTTGCATCAAAGCTGATTCTCCAGATTCACGACGAACTTGACTTGGAAGTCCTCGAGTCAGAGGTTGAGACAGTTTCTAAACTGGTAAAAGAGACCATGGAAGACGTTGTAACCTTGCGTGTTCCTTTGATTGCTGATGTCAGCTATGGTTCCAATTGGGCTGAGGCAAAGTAAGTACGTTCAACGCACGTTTTAGAGGAGATTTGGTATGGAGGCTGCAACCTCATATATGCACGTCACAGTCTATACAGACGGTGCGTCTCGAGGAAACCCTGGTCCTGGTGGCTATGGGGCCGTGCTTCTGTATACCGACCCCTCTGGACAGCAGCATACAAAAGAGTTCAGTCAGGGTTATAAAACCACTACAAATAACCGTATGGAGCTCCTCGGTGTCATTGTTGCACTTGAGGCCCTTAAGCGTCCTTGTCAGGTAGAGCTCTATTCCGATTCCAAGTACGTAGTTGATGCGTTTAATCAAAAATGGGTCTCGGGATGGATCAGAAAAGGTTGGAAAACGGCTTCTAAAGAGCCGGTCAAAAACGTAGACCTTTGGAAGCGCTTGCTTTCCGCCATGGAAGACCATGAGGTGAGCTTCAAGTGGGTCAAGGGTCACGCGGGTCATCCGCTTAACGAGCGCTGCGATCAGCTGGCAACTGAAGCTGCTGACGGCTCCAATCTTCTTGACGACCATGGTTTCTTCGCTGACCAGCCATTGCTGTAACCCCAGAAGCGTAGGGCGAGAAGCCCTTCTCGCCCTACGTATTCTCTACAAGAAAACAGCCGCCTTCGAACTGCCTCCCATTTCTTGGACACGAGAAATAGGAGGCAGTTCAAAACACACCTAAGTCAGATAATCTGTCAAAAAGACGTATACATGACGCAGAAA
>NZ_CAUSFQ010000056.1:0-8820 GCF_963530955.1 Lancefieldella parvula
CCGAGTCCTGGATGCAGGGCAATAATAGCTGCAATGACCTCTTCAACAGAAAGCGCAGAAGAGTCAATGTGGTGGGCATCTTCTGCAGCACGAAGTGGTGCTGCCTTACGCTCAGAATCAGCCTTATCGCGAGCCTTGATGTCTTCGAGGATCTTCTCCTCACTCTTGGCGTCAACCTGAGCATCGTTTCCGGTAGCTGCGTCTCCACCCTGGCGCTGAACGGCTCGGCGGTGAGCTCGAGCAGCAGGGTCTGCGGTCAAGAAAACCTTTACATCAGCCTCGGGGAATACCACGGTGCCAATGTCACGACCTTCAGCAACTACATCGCCATTCTCGCCAGCACGACGCTGAAGCGTGACCATAGCCTCACGGACCTCAGGGATGGCTGCAACAGCGCTAACGTTTCTATCTACCTCGGGAGTACGAATTTCTGTCGTAACGTTTGAGCCGTTTGCATAGACGGTCTGACCGTTTGCGGAGTTACCAAACGAGATGCTGATGCTGCGTGCAACCTGAATGATTTTCTCGGTATCAGTCATATCGATGCCCTGACGCAGGCATTCTACGGTTACGGAGCGATACATTGCACCTGTATCAAGAAAAATCAGATTCAGGCGATCAGAAAGTGCGCGCGCAACCGTGGACTTTCCGGAGCCTGCTGGGCCGTCAATAGCAACAATCATTACTTATCCCCCTTGGTGACACCCCAAATGTCACGAAAATCGTAAAAACTTGGCTCAGTGGAACGACGAATAACTTCTTCTGGATCAAGGTTAAATCCACCAAGCTTAAAATCAGAACTGCCTGTACTAGTAAAGAAGATTGAAGAGACATTTGCAAGATGTACATTCCAGCTTGAACTACCTGGGATGCCAAAAATCTCTGCCATCATAGAGCGCAAATAGCCGCCGTGAGAAATACAAACGGTACGTCCAGAAAGACTGGAAAGCTCGTTAAGAATAGTGCGACATCTGCTTCTTACCTGCTCGTACGACTCTGCTTCTGGAGCTGGTATGGAATGGCCGTTTTTGTCTGAGGCCCAAGGAAACGTAAGGCCATAGGGCTTTAAAATCTCTTCTGCATCAGCAAAACGCTTGCTTTCTAGAATGCCAAAATCCATCTCTGCAAGGTCATCTTTTACCTCACAAGGAATACCAAGCTCGGTGGCAGCCATCTGGGCCATGTCTTTGCAGCGAGATAAAGGAGAGGTCCAAATTCTATCTGGATGAAATGCAACAAGTGCACGAACGGCGCGCTCTCGCTGTTCAACGCCATGCTCGGTAAGCTCAACGTCTCTTCTGCCGCTGAAAAAGCGCTGTGTATTAGCCACACTCTCTGGGTGGCGCATAAACAAAATGCGATGAACCTGAGCTGGAACTTCAAATGGCTGCATTATGTCTCCTCTCTGGGCGTGTTTGAGCTGTTTGACGTGCACTTATAAATCGTGCGACTAGTAATTACTTGCTGGCATGTAAAGGCATGATAGGAGAAGCACCAGGCTCTCTACCAATAGTGCGCTCCAGAGCGGCAACTTCCTCTTCTGTGAGAAGTCTCCACTCACCTTCTTTAACGCCTGTAAGGTGGAGCGGCCCAAACGTGTCTCTGTGGAGTGCAAGAACTCTATGGTGAATAGCCAGAAGCATCTTTTTGACCTGGTGCTTTCTGCCTTCTCTAATAGTTACGCTGACCAGGGAGTTTGGCTCTCCTCCACCGGTTTTTCCTAAACCCTGTGGGGCGAGAAGTGCCTTCATCTTGGCATCATCAGAGACAATCTCAACTTCTGCAGGAGCTGCGGGACCATCCTCAAGTTCTATACCCTCACGCAAACGATTAAGCTGCTCTTCTGTAGGCGTACCTATTACATGGGCAACATAGTGCTTCCATACATGCTTTGAGGGATGCAAAAGCTCTTGTGCCATCTGACCATCGGTAGTAAAGAACAAAAGACCCGTGGTATCCATATCAAGGCGACCAACAGGAAAAAGACCTGGGTATGTTTCAGTTGGAACCATGTCAACGATGGTTGGTCTACCCTGAGGATCTTTCATAGTAGTCAAGTACCCTGCAGGTTTGTTGAGCATCAAGTAGACGGGTTTCTCGGCAATTGAGCAGACAACACCGTCAACTGCAACAACATCTACCAGCGGATCAACCTTGCTACCAAGCTCGGTGACTACCTGGCCGTTTACCGTGACGCGACCTGAGGTCATCAGGCGCTCAGAGCCACGACGGCTAGCCACTCCCGCGCGCGCCAAAAAGCGCTGCAGGCGCATGGGGACAATACGCTCTTCTGCCACGGCCTATGCATCCTCTTGCGTATCGTAGCTGTCTCCCAAAAGGGAGCGCTCATCGTCAATGTCTTCTGCGGCTTCTTCAAGCGTTGAAGTGAAGCTTCTGCCAGAGAGTCTCTCGCGAATAAACTGCTTGGACTCCTCGTCAGGGGCAAAATCTTCCAGCGGCGGCAACTCTCGCAAAGACTTGAGGCCAAAGCGCTCTAAGAAAAGGGCTGTTGTGCCATAGAGAATGGCTTGTCCCCTATCTGCCTCTTTGCCCACTTCACGCACAAGGTTTTTCTCGCGAAGTGAAGAGATAACACCATCAGAGTTAACACCACGAATAGCACGGACGCCTTCACGAGTAACGGGCTGGTGATAAGCAATAACCGCCAGCGTCTCAAGCGCTGCTTGCGAAAGGCGGCGCGTATCCCAAGAAAGAACAAAGTCACTGACAAGCTGATGGTGGGCAGGGTGCGTAAAGAGACGCCAACCACCGGCTACCTCTCTAAGCTGAAAACCCCTGTTGCAGCGCGTGTACTCCTCTGCGAGCTCTTTGAGAGCTTCAGCTACCTCTGCGGGAGCTGCATTAGTGACCTTGGCAAAGTCAGCCGTGGTGATAGCATCAGTTGCAACTAAAAGCAGCGATTCAAGAGCGCCTTTGAGCGACTCGGAATCTAAATAGGTAAGCTCTTCTGCCATAAGTTATTCCGCCTCTTCCTGTACTTCATCGGGCGTATGAGTGAGCGATAAAAGCGTCTGCTGGACATCTTGAAGCGCGTTTTGAGACAAGTTAAATCCCTCAAGATCTGGCTCATCGCCAGAAAGCTCTTCCAACTCTAGGAGGACCGATTCATCAAGCTGGTAAGAATCAGCGCCCTCTATGTGCTCAATTTCAATTTCACCAAAGATGACATCTTGCTGAACACGAACAAGACCGCGCTTAAAGAGTTCAAGCACAGCCAAAAAGTTTGCAACCACAATCTCTGGCGTATCCTGACCATCTAGAAGCTCAGAGAAGGTCACTTTGCCCTTGGAGCGTGTGAGACGATCCACAGAAGCAACTGTTAGAGCCACTGGAAGCCTTTTTGGGGCCACATGTTCTGCTTCAAGCAAGAATGTCTCACGTTTTGAGTCAATGTCCGCACAGATGACGGCAAGGCTTCTGAGCGTAATGCCTTCTAGATAGTCTGGCATGAGGTTTAAGAAATCAGGGTCTGGACCCACTGAACGTGGGAACATGTATGATTCCGCCTCCATGCGGCTACCAAGCGCAGCACCAGCGTTTCTAAATTGCTTATAGGCAATAAGGCGAGCAATAAGAACTTCTCGCGCCTCGTCAGGAGAAAGACCGTCAAGCTCGTCATCATACTCATCTTCATCGTATGATTTTTTGAGCGAAACATCTTGAGGTACCAAGGCATGAGCCTTCATGTCCAAAAGCGTTGACGCAACAAGGACAAAGTCACTAGCAACATCTAGGTCAAGCTCTTCCATGGCGTCCACTTCTGCCAGGTACTGATCAGCAACCTCAGAGATAGAAATGGATCCAATAGCAACTTTTTGCCTACTTACAAGCTGAAGCAGCAGGTCAAACGGGCCAGAATATGTTGCGGTGTTTACTTTGTACGACATTAGATGATTCTCGCAAGCAGGCTCAAAATGACGTTAGAAATGCCCCCAATAATGGACGAGAAAAAGCCAGGCGCAAAGAACATGAGTCCCACTACAGCAATCATACAGTAAGGCTCAATGGCGTAGAACTTTTGACGGTTTTTCTCGCCAAGAAAATATAGCAGCAGCTTAGAGCCGTCCAAAGGCGGAATTGGCAGCATGTTAAAGACTGCCAGGCTTACGTTGATCTGAATATAGAAGATTACCAGTGAAGAAACGTAGTACATTACCAGCGGATTTAGTGCCGCACCAAATGCAACAGCTAGCGCGTTGAGCAAACGCAATAAGAGTGCGCCGAGAAACGCCTGCAAAATGTTAGACGCTGGACCTGCGAGTGCTACAAGAATCTCATCACGACGACGATCTTTGAGGTAGTTGGGGTTATAGGGAACGGGCTTTGCGTAACCAAAGCTAGGACCACCCATCAATACCAACATAAACGGCAAAAGAACCGTACCGAACAAGTCAATGTGTGCCAGTGGATTGAGCGTCAAACGACCAGACATTTTAGCGGTAGGATCTCCGCACTTGTATGCCACAAAGCCATGCGCAACCTCATGAACTACAATGGCAAAGATTACCAGTGCAAATTCAGCGAGCATTGTCAAAAGCGATGGAACTGATGTTAAAGCAGTTGGCACAACAATCCTTATCTCAACATCTGTAAAGACACACAGACAGATACTTACGTAAGCTTCAATTACCTAACAATTTTACCCAAGATTGGCAAAACTACCTACTCATCAATGTCTGCTTCCATTTTTTCTGAAAGCTCCAGCCACTCAGCCTCAAGAGCAGGAATCTTCTTGGAAAGTGCCTGATATTCAGCCATGCACTCATCAAACTTTTGAGGATCGTTATAGAGAGCCTCATCGGCCATAAGCGTCATGAGCTCATCGTAGCGTTTGTGTGCAGGAGTTAGCGCTGCCTCAACCTCATCCAGGCGTTTCTTGGTCTCCCTGAGTGCACGGCTTCTTCGATTGCGCTCCTCCGCCTCAGCTCTTCTCTGCTCCTTAGTCTTCACATTGCGAGAAGATCCTGCAGCTTGACCTGCCTCTGGAGCAGCACACTTAACCGCTCTTGCACCCGAAGTCCCATACGAGGACACCGTCTTGCTCGACGTCTCCCCCTGTGCCGCTGCTTGAAGCTCTGCAAGCTTAAAGAGGAAGTAATCGTAGTCACCGTCATAGACCGTAACCTTGTGATCACGAACGTCCACAACCTTGTTAGCAACAGCCCTGACCAGGTGTTCATCGTGGCTGATCAAGATGATGGTTCCGGGGAAGTCCACAAGCGCCTTTTCCAGGACATCAACGGAATCAATGTCCAGATGGTTAGTTGGCTCGTCCAGGAGCAACAGCGGATCTGGAGAAACCAGCATTTTGGCAAGGGCTAAACGAGCACGCTCGCCACCAGAAAGTACGTTTACGCGTTTCTCCACGTCATCACCGTGGAACAAGAAGGCGCCAAGCAATCTGCGCTCTTCAGAGGTAGTCCATCCCGCAGCCACCGTATCAAGCTCTGCAAGTACCGTATTTGCGGGGTTGAGCTCTTCAAGCTGATGCTGTGCGTAGTAGGCCTCGGTGACGTTTTGACCAAGGCTAATTACTCCAGCATCTGGCTTCAGTTTGCCAGCAATAAGCTTCATAAGAGTGGATTTACCAGCGCCGTTAGGGCCAACAAGCGCAACGTGATCTCCGCGATACAGCTTAAGGTCAACATTGTCATAGACAAAGTTATCCTCGTACGATTTGGCCACGCCCTCAAGAGAGATGACGGTATCTCCGGTACGAGGAGGTTCTGGGAACCTAAAATGCATGTGATGAGATTGCTCTGGAAGAACTACCAGTTCTTCACGGATCTTCTCGACCTTTGCCACGCGCTCTTGAACCTGTTTTGCCTTGGTAGGCTTATACCTAAATCGCTCAATGAAGGTCTCCATATGAGCAATGTCGCGCTCTTGAGCTGCACGTTTAGCACGGAGCTGCTCAAGATTTTCTTCTCGCTGATGAAGATAGCCGGAATAATTGCCGGTATAGGTTACGAGCATACGATTCTCAAGCGCCGCCACGTGCGTTACACAGGCATCCATGAATGAGCGGTCGTGACTTACCAGCAAAACCGTACCGTCATATGACGATAAGAACCTCTCAAGCCACTGGACAGATTCCAAGTCCAAGTGGTTAGTAGGCTCATCCAGAAGAAGAACATCAGGACGACGCAGAAGCAGCTTTGACAAAGAGATACGCATCTGCCAGCCGCCCGAGAACTCTTTAGCGGACTTGTCAAAATCTTCTACTGGAAATCCAAGACCTGCAAGAATCTGACGAGCTCTACTTTCAAGTTCATAGCCACCAAGACGCTCGAAGCGCTCCATAGCATGAGCGTAGTCTTCAAGATACTTATTGAGCGTTGCACCTTCGGGAGTTTCGGCAATTATGATTGAAAGGTCGTTAACCTTTCTCTCCCACTGTTTAATCTCATGGGCAGACTCAATTACCTCGTTGAGGGCGGTTCTGTCTCCCATGAGCTCTGTTTCTTGCTCAAGATATCCCAGGGTAGCATCTTTTGCAAAGGTAATGGTTCCTTCATCGGCAGACTCTAAGCCCATAATGATCTTTAGAAGCGTAGTCTTACCAGCACCATTAGGACCAACTAAAGCCCAACGCTCTCCCGCATTGAGCTGAAGTGTTGCATTTGAATAAAGAACTCTGCCGCCAAATGACTTTGAAATCTTATCCGCAAGAGCAATCAAGTGAACTCCTCATACATATCTGAACTGGATAAGTATAAGTCATTCACTTGATTTACGTGGTGAATTATGTAAATGAAGCTAGGCTTGTGAAGATTTATTGACGCTTCTTATGAAGGAAGAGAGCTGCTCCAGCAACAACAACAGTTACGCCAGCAACACCAACAATCAGAGGAAGCGTAAGAGCGTTGTCGCCAGTATCTGGAAGAGCAGACTTCTTAACCTTCTTAGCCTTTGGAGCCTCTGGCTGAGGCTGTGGCTCTGGTGCTGGAGTAGGCTCAGGCTGTGGCTCTGGTGCAGGTGCGGGATCTGGGTCTGGAACCGTAGCTGGAGCTGTAGGATCAACAAAAGTTACTGTTGCAGTGGTCTGTGTACCAGTAATCTGACCAACGCGAACCGTGGTGTCAATCTGATAGCCATCAATGGTGGTGAGCTGTGTGATGGTAGTGGAAGTGTTGCCCATAAGGTTAGGGATTACAACAGTACCATCTGCGCCAGTTGTAAGAGAATAGCTACCATCAGCCTCCATGGTGAGAATACCGGTCTGAGTAAATGGAGGGGTCGGAACAGCAGGACCTGCAATATTTGCAGCAGTTGCCTTAAGAGTTGCACCAGCAATAGGATTTCCGTCTGTACCAACAACCTTAACAATGATGTTGCCTAAGAGTGGCTGGTTCTCCATTTCAGCAACTTCTACCGAACCTAAACCATATGCAGCGTCACTAAAAACGTAAGATTTAGATTCTACCTGAGGAACATAGCCTTCTTTATAAGTGGTTTGTTCAACTCTATAAGCGCCGTCAGGAAGTGGAAGATAAGGGTTAAAGTAGCCATTAGCGTCCGTTTCACCTTCGGCCACGATAGTAGAACCACCTTGATAAATTACAACATGTACGCCCTCAATTGGCTCACGGGTGTATTTATCAACAGCAAGAACACTAATCTCATTGGAATCTGCAAGTGCAATCTTTGGAGTGATAACTGATACAACAAGCGTCAACGCAACAAGAATAGCAAGGGCAATGTTTTTATATCGTTTCAATTCAATTCCTTCAAACCGAATCGTACTTGTAAATACTTCTATCTATAGTAAGCGAATCAGACATTAAATTAAAGATAATATCCGACACTAAACACAATTATTTCAAAATTTTAACCGGAGAAACTGCGGGATTTTCTAACCACATTATAAAAATCAAGTGAACTCCCCATACATTTTTAAATTGCAAAATGCACAGGTCGTTCACTTGATAAGTTCAAATCAATTTTGAAACAGATTCAATAAATCCTGTAATCTTAGAAACGCTTCTTGCTCACATACATTGAGACACCAGCAAGAGAGCTTAATGTACCTGTAATTCCAACAATTAAAGAAGAGACACCAGAAATGTCAGAAGTGTCTGGAAGAACAGCCTTCTTTTTCTTTGGAGTCTTAGGCTTTTCCGGAGTCTGTGGTTGAGGCTCTGGAGTTGGCTCAGGCTGGGGCTCAGGAGTAGGCTCTGGAGTTGGCTCAGGCTGGGGCTCAGGAGTAGGCTCTGGAGTTGGCTCAGGCTGAGGTTCTGGCTGTGGCTCTGGAGCAGGTGGCTCTGGTCTGCGATTTACAAAGGTAACTGTAGTTGTCTCGTTAGAACCAGTAATCTCACCAACCTGAGGATTAGGATCATCAATAGTGTAACCATCAAGAGTGGTGAGCTGAGTAATAGTAGCTTTTCTATCAACAAGATAATTAGGAATAATTACAGTTCCATCTGGACCTGTCGTGAGTGAATAGTTTTGACCATCGTCTGATATTTCTCCTGTTTGTGTATATGGAACACCAGGATTTGGAGGAGTTTGAGTCATAGCACGAGGAGTTTCAGTTCCTGGCAAATAAGCTGGATCAGGGGTGTTAAATCCGCCCATATTAGGAGGACATGCTGGTGCAGGAATACCACTTCTGGGCTCTCTCGCAACATTTGCTTTTAAAGTTGCGCCAGCAATAGGATTTCCATACTGATCAACTACTCTGATAATAATATTTCCGAGTCTAGTAGGAAATCTAACTGTTGCTCGAGTAGTTTCCTCAAAAAGACGTGTATCTGAATCATAAGGGAACGTTACGGCATGAAGAGGAACCATACC
>NZ_CAUSFQ010000057.1:0-8702 GCF_963530955.1 Lancefieldella parvula
GCGCTCAAGGAATTGACGAGGTGCAACCATCAATGCTAAGCGCAGTCATGGGGCAAAAAACTTAGACGTGGTTCCAAAATAAATGACATTTGGATCAAGCGTCTTAAGGCGTGTTAGATCTTCTCCCTCAAAGCGGATAAGGCCATACGGATCATCCTCAACAACAGGGATGTTGTACTGGCGAGCCAGCTCAAGAAGACGGAGGCGCCTTGGCATAGACATGGTGATGCCGGCAGGATTGTTAAAGTTAGGAATAACGTAGATGAACTTAGGCTTTCTACCTTGGTCTGCAAGTTCTTTAAGCTTTGCCTCAAGAAGGTCTGTTCTAATGCCTTCTTCATCCATATCAATGGTGTGAACAGTAGGCTCATACGCAGAAAATGCCTGGAACGCACCAAGATAGCTTGGGCCCTCACAGATAATATCGTCTCCTGGGTTAAGGAAGACGCGACCCAAGAAATCAAGCGCCTGCTGAGAACCAGAAGTCAAAATCATCTCATCAGGATCGGCTTCAACGCCTTGAGCAGCCAAAATCTTGCAGATGGTCCTTCTGCACTCAATGCGGCCATCAGAGTTGCCATACTGAAGAGACCTAAGTCCCTCAACAGCAACGCAGCGTCGAGCGCACTCTGCAACCTGGTCAAGTGGCAGCGAAGAAATGTCTGGCAGACCACCAGACAGCGCAATGACACCTGGACGAGACAGGGCCGCAAACAAATCTCGTACCTCGCTCTTTCGCATGGTTTGAACGCGATCTGCGTAAAGATCACTCCATACGTCAAACGAGATTCTACTGTCATCCATAGAACTCTTACTCCTTACAGGCCATCTTTGGGCAAAATTGTGCCGAAAAGATGTGCTTATTGTTTTAGGACGTAGTCTTTTTAGTATCGCTCAAATAACAATAAATAACAGGGTAAAATATGACGCAATTGCTAAACGGTTACATATAACCGGCAAACATACTGGTCACACCTATTTTGTAGAGAGGATTTTTATGGACAGCGCACATAACACTGTTGAATTGAACGCAGCGCTTTCAAATCCCCGCGATGATATCGCTAAACTTGATGAACTTGAGAAGAAGCTCTTTGCCTTCAACTACGCAGCTAATGAGATTGGCTCTTTTGGACCATGCATTGATCCAAAAAAGGCTGCTGAAGAGCGCGGAGAAGCCCTGGCAATCCTTGGTGAACAGGTCCAGGAAACCCTCTGTGATCCTGCTGTTGGCGCACTGCTTGATAGACTTCACGAGAATCGCGCTCTACTTGATGAGACTCATCGCGCACAAGTTAAAATTCTTCGTCGCGATAGAAGCCAGCTGGTAGATGTACCTGTTGAGCTTCAGAGCAACTTTGTTCGTCTTACCACAGAGGCTAATGAAGTCTGGGAGCAGGCAAAGAACAGCGATGACTGGTCACTCTTTGCTCCAAAGCTGGATAGCTTAATTGAGCTTCGCAAAGAGATGTGCCAGGCACGTGATGCTTCCAAAGACCCATATGATCTCTTACTCAGCGATTTTGAGCACGGCACCAACAGAGAGTTCTACAACACCTTCTTCAATAATGTTAAAGAAGTGGTAGTTCCTCTGGTTGCTGATTGTATGGCTTCTAAGCGTCAGCCAAGCACCAAACCTCTTGAGGGTAAGTTTGACGTTAACCGTCAGTGGGATCTTGCAAAAGACCTGGTAAAGCTCCAGGGTCTTGACGAGGACGCTTACTGGCTTGGCAAAACTGAGCACCCTTACACCGGTGGCCCTGGTATCGGCTTTGTTATGGTTGCCAGCCACGCTTACGAGAATAACGTTCTCTCCAATGTCTATTCCATGCTGCATGAGAACGGTCACGCCCTCTACGAGCAGGGCATTAACTGGGAGTACCGCTTTACCTCTCTGAGCACCGGCACTTCTATGGGCATGCACGAGTCTCAGTCTAGGTTCTTTGAGAACTACGTTGGCCTTTCTGAGGCATTTGCCGAGCCTCTGATACAGCTTATGCGCAAGCACTTCCCTGGTCAGCTGAATCGCGTCACTGCCTTCCAGCTCTTCTCGGCAGCTAATAAAGTACAGCCAAGTCTCATCCGCACTGAGGCGGACGAGCTCACCTATCCTCTGCACATCCTCATCCGTTACGAAATGGAGCAGGCACTTTTGTCTGGCGAGATTACTGCAAAGGATGTCCCAGCTCTTTGGGCCGAGAAGTACAAGCAGTACCTGGGCGTTACGGTTCCAAACAACACCGAAGGCGCTCTTCAGGATGTTCATTGGTCATGGGGCGAGTTTGGCTACTTCCCAACCTATGCTCTTGGCAGCGCTTATGGCGCACAGTACAAGCACGCCATGATTGCTGAGGGCATGGACTTTGACGCCGTCTGTGCATCAGGAGACCTAGCTCCTATCAAAGAGTGGCTGGGCAGTCGCATTTGGACCTGGGGTCGTGCAAAAGACTCCAAGGAGCTTATCTTGGGTGCATGCGGTGAGCCTTTTGACGTCCACTACTACACCAAGTATCTAACTGATAAATACTCTCGCATCTATGGTCTGGCCAGCGCATAAGCGCACGCCGTAGGCGCGAGTAGAAATACCTGTCCTCTATTAACTACACGAAAGGGATGAAATGAAAAAGTTTGTCGAGGAGTTTAAAGAGTTTATCCAGCAGGGCAATGTTATGGACATGGCTATTGGTATCATCATTGGCGGCGCATTTACCGCTATTGTTACCTCCCTTGTCAATGACATCATCAACCCATTTATTAAGCTGATCTCTGGCGGTGGCACCGAGGTTTCTGGTCTTTCTATTCCAGTTCCTGGCACCCAGAACGGCATTGACTTTGGTGCGTTTATCAGTGCAATCATCAACTTCCTGATCATTGCATTCATTGTCTTCTGCATGGTTAAGGCCCTCAATAAGTTCATGAAGGCTTCCAAGCTTAAGAAGGACGAAGAAGAAGCTGGTGAAGAGGTTGCAGCTCCACACTGCCCACACTGCCTTGAAGAGGTTAAGGAAGGCGCAACTCGCTGCCCACACTGCACTGGTGAGATTGAGGGCGGCGCACACGCTGCGTAAGCTTTACACCAAGCTTTACATCACCGCCCTTTTACGCATGTAAAAGTTGGCAAGAAAAAAAGCAGGCATATCATATGCCTGCTTTTTTGTTAATAAAAGAAACCAGAAAAGGCTGGGTTATTTCTTACCTGAGCCGCCCTTGCCGCCGCCACCATTTCCAGATGAGCTGCCGCCATTTCCTGAAGAGCTACCACCATTACCAGAACCAGAAGAAGTAGGAGTTACTAGCTTATAGCCACCCTTACCATCTGGCTGCCAAGGGAACTCTGCCTTTGGCGGATACTCATATTTAGCCCAATTATCCTCGCGGTGATTAAGGAGGGCAAACTTAAGAGTAAATCCAGGAGCATCAATACTGAGAAGCTTTTTATTTTCCGCAGTAGTGTATAGAACAGACTTAGATATCTGTTCAGTTTCTGAAAAGCCTTGAGCAAGAATGGGGAAAGAAAGACCATCTGCCGAAGGCTCTTCTGCAACAATCTGAATAGGAGAAACGTTACCGTCTGGATAGAACAGTGCAGCAGATCCATCCTTATGAGCAGAGAAGGTATACGCTCCGCCAGAGCCCTTATTCATAGACTCAATCTGATCACTGGTCAAATCTTCTTTAGAACCATCTGCATAGTGCAAGCCAAAGAGATAATACGTACCAGGAATGGTGGCAGCAAAATTGATTACCTGTCCTTCAATATAAGCTATCTGTGAAGTATCGTCTGGATTGTCAGAAAGTTTTTTGAAATTAAACGTAATCTCACTCTTGGCATCACTGTACTTCAGATAGTTGTTGTCGTCCTTATCAAAAAGCATTGGCACACTATCGCCATCATCATACGTACATTGAATGGCAATAGTTCCTTTTGCTTCCCACTTACCATCATTCTTCACACCTTTAAAATTATGCATGAAGAAAGTGCCGTCTTCTTTGAATGAATAGTAAAGAACGGTTCCATCGTTATAGCCCTGATTAAGCATGCCACCATGGTCAAAGGTTTTGCCTTCCTTTGATCCACCTTTAGTTCCAACGCCATTGTCAACACACCAGACGCCAGTAATAATCTTAGAAAAATCTCCGGTTAGCGTTGGATGGTCTGGAATCTCTTCAAGCTTCACAAAATCTGACTGAGAAGGTGCATCACCAGTACCGCCTTGACCGCCATTCTGAGGATCTTGACCAGCTCCACCAAGAATAGAATCAGGGTTTAAGATTGCCTGCATCACGTCACTATTACAAGCAGCAAGCGTGCTGGCAGCACCGCCTGCAGCCAATCCAGCAAAAGCGCGACGAGTAATCATCTCTTTATTCATACGTTCCTCCTATAAACGTATAAAAGGCTCAACTTTTTATATTCTACTTGAAACGAGTCAAATGTTACACATTAAGCTGCATTCGACTTATGTATCATCCTACTTTGTATGAGGAAGATGAGAGGTAATCAATGTCATAGTGCCCGTAAAGCGCAGGCTACCAGAAGATGCAGGTGCAATAAAATGCGAACCCTTGCAAATCCTATGCTCTTCTCCGTTGCCGCCGTCAGCGCAAACCGTACCTTCTCCCTCAATGACACTTACGCACATAAACGACCATGGCTGAGCAATAGTTTTTGCCTCATGAATCTCATATTTTTCTACCGAGAAGTACTTGCAACTCATAAGCTCAGTTTTACCATCAATTTCTGGAGCAGTAATTTCTCCAGATGTTGGAGCTTCCTGTGCATAATCGATGACCTCAAGGCTCTGTGCCAAGTGCAAATCACGAGGCTTGCCATCGTCTCCCAAACGATCATAGTCGTAGACGCGATACGTAATATCTGAGCTCTGCTGAGTTTCAAGAATAAGCGTGCCCGTTCTAATTGCGTGAACGGTTCCAGGATCAATCCTAAAGAAATCTCCAGCCTTGATAGGAACGTAATTGAGCAGTTCAGACCACTTTCCCTGCTCAACCATGGCTGCAAACTCTTCTTTTGAGGAAGCGTTCTGACCAACAACAATATCGCTATTCTCTTTTGCATCAAGAATGTACCAGCATTCAGACTTACCAAGCGAGCCATTCTCGTGCTCTGCAGCATACTCATCATCTGGGTGAACCTGAACAGAAAGGTCATCTTTTGCATCAAGAATCTTAATAAGGAGTGGAAAGCGATCTCCCTCTGCATTACCAAAGAGCTCTCGATGAGTTGTCCAGAGCTCAGAAAGAGTTTTTCCAGCATATGGACCAGAAGCAACTTCACAGTCTCCATTAGAGTGCGCACTAATTGCCCAGCACTCTCCTACTGAGCCATCGGGAATGTCATAGCCATACTCTTCAGCAAGCCTTCTGCCGCCCCAAATCTTATTGTGAAAAAGAGGTTTTAAAAAGATAAGATCGTTATATGACCTGTCTGTGTTTTTATCTAAATCTAGCATCGTAGCTCCTTATATGCAGTGCATATATGCTTTTCTAATAGCTAACAACTCTATAGTCTAACGGATTCTAATAACTTAATACTGACTCATTTAACTGCTTTTGACAGGGTTTCTCGCTAACAAAAAAGGCTCAGCTAAAAGCTGAGCCTTTGCAGTCAACGAACTAAGTGAAACTTAGAACATAACGTTGAAGGAATCCATGCTGTAGTCAGAACCATAAAGAGCAAGGATGGTACCACGAACAGTTGCGGATGGATCCATCTTTACACCTGGGTCAAAGAATGCAAAGCCCTTGGTAGTTGCGTTAGGAGCTGCGTTAACAAACAAGCTCAGCTCATCCTTGCCAATAGCGGTGTCGGTGGTCTGAATGAAGATGTTGGTATCGGTCTTGTTAACAACCTCAACCAGATAGCCGTTGGAGTTCTCAAAGTCAACACCAATGCCGGTAACGGTAACGGTAATCTTATCGGTGTCGATAAGAACCTCAGTCTTATCGCCAGTCTTCTTAATATCATCAACGTACTTCTGAACGTTGGTAACCTGCTCTGAAGTGTTGTGCTTATCCATCAGAGTGTTATAGAGGTCCTTAGAGTCAGAGTCACCAGCACGAGTATCTGAAGGCTTGGTTGCGGTATTTGCATCAGGTGCAGTCTGCTGTTGCTGCTGTTGCTGCTGACCACCGCCAGTAGTGGTTCCTGGATCAGCAAGATTTGGAATAAGATTGCAGCCAGCAAGTGCAAGAACGGCAGAAGCGGATGCTGCTACGAGGCCGAGCTTATTGAACTTCATAAAGGTCTCCTTCGGGTGATTTATACCTTGTAAGAGGATAACGGAAATAAGTAGATATTGTCAATTTTTATGCATAGATGAACACTTAATGCTCTGCAACTAAAGCCTTGATGCCACCTTGCGTAAACATTACTGCTGAATTTATGTGACCGTCAGCCTCTTCACGAGTCTCATCATTTTTAAGAATATTGACAATGGTGGTCATTTCAGTTTGAGCAAGCCAGGTAATAATAAACTCATCATAGGGTTTAACCTGTGCAACGTTAGGATAAAGAATAGCTCTGATGGTTGCAGAGATAACCTCGGTCAACTCTTCAAAGAAATAGGCAACATATGGGTTTTCTCGATTATTCACAAGAATCTGCGCCACGTACCTATTGCCGTACAGAAGGTCCAAGAATTTCTCGAGCGTTTCTTTATCACCCAAAGGAGTGTCTTCAAGATTTCTTTCGCCAGAGACCAGCAGATGATCTTTGTAATCCTCAAGAATCTGAATTGCGCCTTCAGTGACAGGAATCAAAACATTCTTAAAGAGGTCCTCTTTGTTATCAAAGAAGAAATAAAGAGCACCCGTGGTAACGCCTGCATGTGCACAAATCTGTCGAAGTGAAGCTTTATCGTATCCCTGTAAAGCAAACTCTTGCTCTGCGGATTTAAGAAGTCTGTGACGAGTGTCGCAACTTTCTGTTTGTGGTCGCCTCGACATTGCTGTCGCTCCTTTATAAATGTTTTAAATCCCCTTGTAATAAGGAGATTCCCCCAAATCAATACTACCTTTTTTAAGGGGAACATATAACAGAAAGTTAACTAATTATGCAGAAATCTATAATCGTTACATAACAACTATTGTGATATTTACTTAATTCTTTGATATCAATAGACGAGAAACACGTCAGAGGCATAATAAAACCCTGCTATGTTACATAACAGGGTTTTAAGACATACCGTTAACCCAAATTATCCTTGCGCTTAATAAATTCTCCGCAGATATATGACTTCCTTAGATACTCGCGATTAAACGGATCTTTGACGGGAACAAAATCCTCTGGAGACTTAGCAAAGTGCATGGCAAAAAGCTCATGGATATGTGGATCAGCCAGCAAATAGCCGCGCGAGCAGTACGCCTGATACATCTGGGCGTCCTCGTTAAATTTGAACGAGCTAAAAGCGCAGTCTGAACAGTGTAGTCCAGCCATCTTGCACATCTCCTACTCTTCAGATAGCCCCATGCAATCTGAACAACGCTGAATCATACGCGTATACAGCAAGTATGGCATTGTAAACAATAAAAATAGTCAAAAATACTTATTCGACGCCAAGAATTTCCGGGAGCGTGTAATCTGAACCGTTCCCCGAGGAAACAACAGGTTGAAGGTATTCTCTATTGTCATTTCCGTCATGCAGAACGGTAGGATTTGGAAGATTAACACCCTCGGCTAAATTCTTCTTCTGCATCTCTGTAAGCTCCACGCCAGCATCAACAAGATCTTTAAGATGCTCAACCCAGAGTTGATCAAGACTTAAGGAGAAAAAGTCAGCGATAACCTTTGCTTTATCAAATGAAGGCCACTTACGGCGCTCGGTGCAAATATAAGAGACATACGCACGTGACCAATGTGAGAATTCGCACAGGTCTACCTGGCGCTTGCCACTTTCTTGTAACAACCTTGCTACTGTCCTACCCAAACCTGGGTCGGTCTTTTTGGTAACACCTGCCTTAGCCATCTCACAGCCCCATCTGCTCAAACGATGTCTGAAAAACATGCGTATGTTTTATGCATAGTCTCGTGCTGTTACCGTATCATACTACACTAAAATATCTTCAGATACAATTTGTTATGTTGTTTTACAAGCGGAAATTTGAAGAAAATTGCATACCTGTTACGTAAATAGATCATGAGTGACTCTACTGTCTGGAATTAATTGGCTATACAAAAGATATGCAAAAATCAATTCCTCTATGCAAAATAATGTATTGGCGATTTTATGCAATAACAAAGAACCTCTACGTGAACTGCCTCCCATTTCTTAGACACGAGAAATAGGAGGTAGTTCAAAACACACCTAAGTCGGATAATCTGTTAAAAAGACGTATACATGACGCTGAAAATACCTCAATCATGCAGATTATCGTCATTAGATGTGTAAAATGCCCGCAATTGAGCAGATTATCCGACTTAGGTGTGTTCCGTAGATACAGAATTTCCCGATAGTTAAATTTCTTATATATGCCTATTCATTTTCAAGCATATTAGATGAAGTTTATGCATAGAAATGCATATCAGGCAGTGTGACCGCTTAGCTGCCTGGCTATCTTGATTAAGAACATGTCGATTCTTCGGCAGAACCTACCAAAGCTGCGCTATTTTGTGGGCCAGGCCTAAAAGCCGACGCTAACACGCTGCAGAATCATAATCACCCGCATATGAACTGCCTCCCATTTCT
>NZ_CAUSFQ010000058.1:0-8661 GCF_963530955.1 Lancefieldella parvula
GGTCGGGTTTATGAATCCTTGGATATACATGTATGACGCTGACGTTGTATGGGACAGACCTGAAGAGGAATTACTTCTAAAATTTTCAATTCCATTTAATTCAAGAGAACTTGAAGAGCAAGGCAAAATTACCATAGATCCAGAATATGGATATGAATTTAGCCATACTTTAGAAACTCAAATCAGAGGGCAACTTAAAAATGGCCTCGCCATGATCGATTTCTATGAATCATGTAATAAAAGGCACAGGCTATCACAATATGGAAATGACTATATTGCCACGCTTTGCATCAAACTCTAATCCTATAGAGCATGTTTTAGGACAGCTTGGACAACCTCAGAATCAAAGTCTCCCTGAGCCTCTGTAAGCGCCTCTAAGAGCTGTGAGACACCTTCCTCATACACGCTAGGCAACAGATATTTTGAAACTGCCTTGGCCTCATCAGTGCCGTTTTCCATGCAGCATGAGTTTGGAGCAATCTTAAGAAGATTTAAGTCGTTTTCGGAATCACCGCACACAATAACTTCTTCTGGCTTAAGACCTATAGTCTCAATGAGCTTCTCGAATCCCTGTGCCTTATTCCAGCCACGATAATTGATGTCAAACCAACCAATATAGGGAGAAACCAACTCAACCTCTGGAACTGCGCTGGTAACAGCCTCATAGATCTCTTGCTGGCGCTCTTCATCTTGAGGGAACAGCAAACCTCCTGCATACATCGGAACATCTTTTGGAACAGACTGTGGTCCGAGTCCTGGAACAAAAGTGTTAACTGAGGCCGCAAGGTGATCTACCACCTCTTGAGTAGTGTCAACTATTTTCCAACAAGAGGTAAATGACGTGTCAAGAGGCTGCTCAAGCGGACCTTCTGCGTAATAGGTAAGCAGGCAATCCTGCATTGGAGAAATGACCTCGTAGATCTTCTCCATCATCTCGTAAGTAAATTTTTTTGTGAAAATGAGCTTGCCATTAAAGTAGAGAATCTTTCCACTTGAAAACACGCCAGTATCAGTTAGAGAAACATCTGATTTGAGATAAGAAAGTGCATCATAAACTGGCCTTCCGGTAGAAAGACCAAACGCGATACCTGCGGCTTTAAGATTATTAATTGCCTGATGGGTTCTTTCTGAAATAGCCGGAGTGTCAGCGGGTTTTAACGTTTGGTCCATATCGGAAAGAACAAGCTTAATCATCAGGGCTCCAATGTGCATATACTAAATGCGTGTTTTGTTAATTCTACCAGCATTTAGTTACCGTGACATAAAATGAGCCATTATCATTACGGTATTGAAACAAACAAGATCAGACTATTTGAGGGTTCATGAATATTTACGATCATTTTGCTCACGAAGATGAATACGATGAGCTCAACATAGACGCAATGTCAGAGAGACTTGCAAAGGCACTGTCATTTAAAACAGTGTATACAGATGCCAAGACAACTGATTGGTCTCAGTTTGAAGGCCTTCAGCAGCACATTTATGACAGCTTTCCGTACGTCATGACAGCAGCTTCCAATGTCGAGGTGGTTGGTCATTCGCTCCTCATTGAGATTCCAGGATCTAACCACGAGCTCCCTGCGTTGATGCTCATCGCTCATCAAGATGTTGTTCCCGTTGTACTTGGTACAGAAGAAGCCTGGACACACGATCCCTTTGGTGGAGACGTCGACGACACCTACGTTTGGGGACGAGGTGCACTTGATATCAAAGACATGCTGATGGGAGAGCTTGAGGCACTAGAGTATCTGCTGTCACAGGGTTTCTCGCCAAGACGCTCTATCTACCTGGCATTTGGCGAGGATGAAGAGGTTCAGAGCCACGGCGCCACCAAACTTGCAGAGGTAATGGCCTCGCGAGAAATGCGTGCGGCTTGTCTGTTGGACGAAGGCACCACTACATTTTTTGACGGCAGCGCATACGGTGCGCCTGAGGCTACTGTGGCCGACATCTGCATCTCGCAGAAGGGCTTCTTAAACGTTAAGCTCACCGCTCCTGGCCATGGCGGACATTCCTCAAATCCTTTTGGTGGAACATCGCTTGAGCATTTGAGCTGCGCACTAGCCGCTCTCTCTGAGGCTAAACCTCAGCCTGAGCTTAACGATATTGTTAAAGAAACCTTTAGGGTTCTTGCGCCAGAAATTACCGAAGAACCTTTTGCTTCTCTGGTGTGTGACGTAGATACAAATGCAGATAAGATTGCGCATGCTGCAGCCCAGATCAAAGAGCTCTATCCCTTTGTTACCACTACGTATGCGTTTAACATGCTTGAAGGTTCAAGTAGCGCAGCTAACGTAATGCCTGGTAATGTCAGCGCAACTATCAATATTAGGCTGCTCCCTGGGGTAAGCGTCAACAAAACTGTTGAACACATTAAACAAGTGGTAGCTCGGGTTGACCCTTGCATTGAGGTTGAGGCTTTGCACTCAACACCCGCCGGAAGAATTGACTCTCCAACTGGTGCAGGATATCAGGAACTCAAGGCCATCATGGAACATTACTATCCTGGCGTTACCTTTGTTCCGTCCTTTGTGTGTGGTGGCACCGATTCTGTCCGCTACGAGGGAATCTGCGATTCTATTCTACGCATTTGTCCGTTTAGGCCAACGCCAGAAGATGAGGCAAACGGCGTCCATGGCATTGATGAGCGTATCGAGAAACGCGTCTATGCCCAGGGTGTTCGTGTTCTTGTGTCCTTTGTTAAACAAATGTGCCAATAATTTGCTATTGCGCAACTTACGTTAAAATAGACGCATGTTATGTACTACAAAAAGGGGAGTGAAACGTTGCAAACTAGGCAGCAGCTAGCTAATCAAGTAGCATCCCAAATTAAAGAAGCAGCAGACGCCGATGCAGCAAAAGCGCAGGCAGAGGGAACTATTACTGATCCAGTTGGTAGTTCCAACAATCCTTCTAACGCTATTTTTACTGTTGCAAACGTCATTACCTTTTGCAGATTAATCCTTACGATTATCTTTCTTGTGCTCTTCTCAACAGGTGGAAATCGTTGGGTTGCGCTTGGCTGTTATGTAACCGCAGCTGTTACCGACTTTCTTGACGGTCAGGTTGCTCGTAGAACGCAAACTGTCAGCTGGCTAGGTAAAATCATGGATCCTATCATGGACCGAGTACTTCTTATCACAGGTGTTCTTGGCCTCTTGATTATTGGTGAACTTCCTCTCTGGATTCCACTCTTTGTTATTGGACGAGATGTTTACCTTACTCTTGGTGCTCTTGCAGTTCGTAAATTCCGCAGGCGTCCTATTGATGTTGTCTTTGTTGGTAAAGCAGCAACTGCATTTTTAATGACTGGATTTAGTTTGCTTCTTCTGGGTATTCCAGTTGTCTCCGGACTTGGCTTGGTAAACGTTAGCTGGCTTCCAGGTCTTAACTCTGAAAGCAGCGCTTTAGGTATCTTCTTTGTGTACATAGGAATTGTTTTCTCGGCAATTACCGCCATTGTTTATACTGGTGAAGCGGCTAAAATAGTTAAAGATAGTAAAAACACTCAAGCATAAGTTAGGTTGTTTATGACTTTCTTTCAGCACAACCATGTATCTTTGCGCCAGCTCTCTCATAAGATGCTGGCTTTTCTTGTAAGCGTGTTACTTGTATTTGTTCTAGCTGCTCCTTTTGCTCCTGCAACTACGGCTCTGGCAGAAAATACCTCTTCTAACAAGACTTCCGTTACAGATGAGCCAAAACTTACTGAGGCAACTACTGCCATTGTCACCGATGCTCAAGGAAACGTCCTCTGGAGCAAAAATCCAGATCAAGAGCTTCCTATGGCATCCATCACTAAGGTAATGACTGCAATTGTGGCGCTTGATTCTGGCGTTAATCTTGATGAGCCTTGTAAAATCACAGTTCCAGATCTTGAAGAGGGTTCGCAAGTTGCTGGTTTGACCTCGGATGATACGCCTACACTCAGACAGCTGATCATGATGATGCTGGTGTATTCCGCAAATGACGCAGCTTATAACATTGCTGTCAACGTATCTGGCTCTCAACAGGCCTTTGTTGACCAAATGAACAAAAAGGCTGCTGAGATAGGCATGACACACACGCAGTTCCAGAATCCTCACGGCTTAGATGCTGATGGTCACTATTCAACCGCGCGAGACCTTGCTCTGATGGGTCGTTATGCACGCGAGCACTATCCGCTTATCGCAAGCGCTGTACATACCAGGTCATACACTACAACAGTAGGAGGGGAGCAGCGCACGTTCCACTCAACCGATGACCTTATGGACACCTACCGAGGTCTTCTCGGCATTAAAACAGGCGCTGAAGACTCTGGTACTGCCTTCTTGGGCGCTTCCATGCGCGGAAACATTACGCTTTATACCTGCGTGCTTGGTTGCGAGACTATACAAGGTCGTTTTGACGATACTGCCATTCTGATGAACTGGGCTTATCGCAATTACAATCGCGTAAGCATCCAGCGCACTGATCAGATTGTGCAGATTCGTACGAGCGAGGACAACTTCTTGCTCTCTGCAGTGGTTAAACCATCAACTTCTACCACGTATATGGCATGGCCTGGCTCTAAAGACTTCACCTACCAGACTTCCATGCTTTCTCCCAACTATCCAGTAGCTAACAACCAGCTGATTTCTTCAACTGACTGGTCTCAAGATTCCGCGCAGGTAGGTACCACTATTACCCAGGCACATCTTACGCTGTGGACTATTCCGTCCTACAACCTCTTTGACCTGTATTCGGTTGCTCCGTATCTCTTTGGGAGAAACTAATGTCTGAGCAGAAACGCTCCATCCTCCATACCGAGCTTGAATATCTTGGCGCACAATTCTCAACCTCACCTGAAGGCTTCAACTTAGCCCAATCTTTCTATGGCGAGAAACCCCTTGAGGAAGCTTTGAAAGATTGCGCTCTTATTGACCTGAGTGGTATCGGCTACACGCTGGTGAGTGGTACATCAGCTCAAAATTTTGTGGAAGCTGTCTTTGCAGGTAAACAACTTGAGGTAGGAGAGACTTCATTTGAGTGTGCACTTACGGGAGACGGATCTCTGTCTTCCATCGGTCTTCTCGCGCGCTCTGGTCAAAACGAGTACGTGGTACTTGATGCATCTGAGCGCTCTCTTGTTCTAGACGAATGGCTTTCTATCATTGCGTCAGTCGAGCAAAACGGTGTAGCTCCTTATGCAGAAGTGTCTTTGGAAGATGCAACTCCGCTGCTTACTCCGCTTCTTCTTGCTGGTAAAAAGGCCGAGAAGGTCCTTATGGACTACCTGGGAGAACAGAGACTTCCAGAAGACTCAAAGCTTTGCAATCTTATGCTTGACCAAACAATCCCAGCACTTGTAGCCAATGTTTCAACCAAGAAAGTTCCCGCCTATCTGGTTATGGTCCCACCGGTACATACGGTAATTCTTTTTAGAAGCTTGCTTTCTTTTGAAACAGTCCATCCTCTTGGACATAAGCAGCTCGTTGAAGGTCTAAAAACATATCTTCCATGGTTTTCAGAACTTGCAAGTAACACTAAAGTAGTAGTAGCTAAAGATAAACTTGAGGGTTGGGGCTTACTCAGAGCCTCTGATGATTTCATTGGCGCAAGGGGTGATCTTCTATGAAATATGCGATTAATGCGATAGGCGTTCCAGCTCCTATGGGACCATACTCTCAGGGTACTACTGCGGGTAGATTGGTATTTGTAACTGGTCAAATTGCGATTTCTGCAGAAGACCCAAAGAAGCTAATAGACGGAGGAATTGAAGATCAGACTGCTCGTGTCATACATCTTGCTCAGTCAATCCTTGCAGAGGCAGGATGCACGCTCTCTGATGTAGCTCAGACAACTATCTACCTTGCTGATATCAATGATTTGCCTAAGGTAAACGAGATTTATAGGCAGTACTTTGTTCTTCCTGCGCCTGGCAGAGCAGTTGTTGAGGTTTCTGCGTTGCCTCTTGGTGCGCTCATCGAAATGGACTGCATTGCTTGTCGTTAAGCGTTATTATTATCATGTAACCAAATTAAGGAGAAACCATGTCAACTGACGACATCAAACAGCAGTCACCAGACTCAACAGAGATTTTCCGCATGCCATCAGCTGACGCTACGGTTCCAGACCTTATGGCTCAACAAAAGCCTGCTCACCCTGTCCTTACTATTGTTAAGGGACCACAGACTGGTCAGACTTTTGAGCTTAATCTACCTCAGATTTCTCTTGGCAGAGATCCAAAGAGCAGTGTTTTCTTAAACGATATGACAGTTTCCAGAAATCATGCCACCATCGATCTCTCTAATCTTGCTCTTGGCTATGCAACTATTGAAGACCTTGATTCTCTTAATGGTACCTGGGTTGATGGTGCCATTATTAACAAGGCTACCTTGCGCGATGGTTCAACTATTCAGATTGGCACCTTCCGCATGGTCTTCCATACCAGCAGAGTTTCAGCTTAAGGTTAAAGGATAGCTTTATGGCTGATTCAGGCTTTCTTACCATTGGTAAAGTAGTCAAGAAATTACAGACTCTCTATCCTGACTTGAGTGTTTCTAAAGTCAGATATCTGCAGGATGAAGGCTTGCTTACCCCTACCAGGACAGCTGGTGGCTATCGCCTGTATTCCCAAAAAGACGTTAAGCGACTTGAGACTATTCTGTATCTGCAAAAAAGCCGTTTTATGCCACTCTCAGTTATTAGAGAAGAACTTGATAGGCAAGATAAAAACCCTGAAGGTGAACAACAGGTCAAAGTTCAGACTGATGAGGCAACTGGAGCTGAGGCTCAGGCTGCACCTGAAGATCAATGTTCTTCTCGCCAGGCTCAACCTCAGCTTGATGGAAAGCAAGTGTCTCAAGCAATTCTTGGTGCCACGCATGCTGATGCCATTGTGGTACCTGTAGATGACCCTGAGGTAGTTCAGAAATATCACGCTATTGATCGCATCCCAGAAATTGTGGGATGCTCTGTAGGCTTTGTTCGTCAGCTTTCCGAAGCAGGCGTTATTGCTTTAAAACGCTCTCCTCATGGTAGAGACCTTGTAGATGGCAAGGACCTTACGCTGATTCGCCTTTGTAGCGAACTTCGTCACTTTGGTTTTGAGCCCAAGAACCTGCGTCAATACGTTATGGCTGCAAATCGAGAATCTAGTATGTTTGCCAAATCGCTTGTCGTATACGCTAAAAAAGGCGGGGGAGTTGAAGTTGACCATACTGACGAGACTCGTCAGAAGTTTATGGCTGCTCTGACCCGCATGTTAGGCCTCACCAATGCGGTTAGAAATGAACTTATCACTAAATTAGTTCGTGAATCTTTTAAGGATATGCATCTAGACGAGTAATCTAGGTATATATAACTATTCATTGATTTTGATATTGAATGTGAGGACATTGTGTCTACGTATGATTATGAGAGTCATATCATTAGCATTCCTGATTATCCAGAGCCAGGCGTTATCTTTAAAGATGTAACTCCACTTTTTAAAGATCCTGAGTGCTTCCACGCAGTTGTTGATGACATTGCAGAGCACTTTGCTGATGCAGGAATCACCAAGGTTATTGGTGCTGAGGCTCGTGGTTTTCTTGTTGGAACCCCTGTAGCCTACAAACTGGGCGCAGGCTTTGTTCCTGCTCGTAAGCCAGGGAAGCTGCCTCGTGAGGTCTACGCACAGGCTTATGACCTGGAGTACGGTACCAGCGAGCTTCAAATTCACACCGACGCTCTTACCCCAGACGACGTTGTTCTTATTGCGGATGACCTGGTTGCTACTGGTGGCACTTGCGTTGCTTGTGCTCAACTTGCCGAGAAGGCCGGTGCAAAAGTAGCTGGCTTTGCATTTGCGCTTGAGCTTTGCTACCTGCATCCAAGGGAGATTATTGGCAAGTGCTTTGACCAAGAGGTCTACACCCTTATTAAGGTTCAATAAGCTAAATTACTTACATCAGACTTTCTTTAACCTGACAATTTTGGCTGACAAGACTACGTGCTTGTCGGCCATTTGTCTTATTTACATAAGCATTTTGTTAATCACAGTAAACTTGTTTACAATACATAGAATTTCTCCATAATTGCAGGTCAAAGATAAATTTATGCAATGATATTTGCCCGCTCCATGCTATATAACTGCACAAATAGTCTTTGGAATTTGTATGAAATGTCATTTTCGGGGTAAACTATTCAAATACTCGATAGGGTAGCTTCCCAATAACAAGGGTTTCTCGCTAAGAAATCGGCGAGTTGACTTTGATTTTTTATCAAATGAGCTATCCTAGATGGCAAAGCAAAGCAACACGTTGCCCAATTGTTTTCGTGCTTTGCGGAAGGAGCTTATATGTCACAGCGCCGATCTTTCACAAGACGAGACGCTCTCTTATTTGCAGGTCTTGGTGTAGCTGCTACGCTGCTTACCCCAGCCAAGCTATTCGCAGACCCACAAAGCGATCTTGAGGCCGCATCTGCCCAGCTAGACTCTCTTGGTACAGCTCTTGCAGAGGCCATGGATAACCTTAACGAGAAAACCTATGCACTTGACGCCACCAACAACAAAATTGGTGAGGTTCAGGAGCAGATTGCAGAGACTACAGACCAGCTCAATAAGCAGCGTCTTGTCCTTTCTGCAGCAATGAAGAGTGCTTATAAGGCAGGTCCACAGGAGACTTTGGACTTCCTCCTTGGAGCATCTAGCCCAGAGGA
>NZ_CAUSFQ010000059.1:0-8556 GCF_963530955.1 Lancefieldella parvula
TACTGGCAGTAAATCCAGGTTTGCCTGATGGTTTGAATGACCAGCCAGGTGGTGCTCCGCGCACGAGAATTTCTGGGGAGAAGTCGCTTTCTATTCTGCATAAACTTGCTCTTCACTATGCTCACCGCAGCGGTTTTTATGGCATTGAGGTAGCCGATGAGGTTAAGCCTCGTGTGCGCAGGGGCTTTAAGCTCACAGATGGTATTCCTGGTCACTCGCTTAGAAACTATTATCGCCGTGCTTATGAGACCATTAGATCTGTGGCAGGAGAAGAGCCTGTGGTCATTCTTCCAGATGGTGGCTGGCCTCAGGGATTTAGGCGTTTTATGAGCCAGCAGGCCTATCAAAACGTTTGGCTCGACGCTCACCTTGATAAACCCTGCGAGGGAATTGATTGTTCGGGTCCTCGCGGTGTACAGCAACTCATCGATAAAAACGAAGCGTATTTGAAGACTTCTGCTTCAGGCGGTCTGCCGGTCATGGTAGGTAAGTGGTCTGCATCACTGCCAAGTATTGACGGCGCTATGACGGCAGAGGGAAGAATTGCACTTGAGCGCATTTACACTTCCGGCCAGCTCAAAGTGTACAATACGTGTCCTGCATGGTTCTTCCAGACCTGGAAGACCTCTGCATTTTTGGCTGCATGGGACGCACGCGTTGCACTTGCAACGTTTGAGAGGGGAATGCTCGAGTAATGACAGAATCTACTCTTTTAGCAGGTAAACTGTCTATTGTGGGCACGCCTATTGGTAACCTTTCGGACGCGTCACCGCGCGTTAAAGAAACGCTTGCAGCAGCAGATGTCATTTTATGTGAGGACACGCGCGTGACCTCAAAGCTCCTCTCGGCATTTGATATTCACGTGCCACTGCAGCGCTGTGATCAAAATATTATTGAGTCGCAAATTGAGCCAACGCTAGAGAGGCTTCGCGCGGGTCAGCGTGTTGCGTTTGTGTCAGATGCCGGCATGCCAGGCATCTCTGACCCAGGTCAGCATTTGGTTGATGCAGCGCTTTCAGAAGGACTTGCAACGGAAGTTATTCCGGGTCCTTCTGCGGTAACCTGTGCGCTTGTTGCATCGGGCCTAGCAAGTGAGCATTTCTTTTTTGAAGGGTTCTTGCCCAGAAAGCATGGACAGATTGTTCAGCGCTTACAGCAGCTTGCATCAATTCCTGGCACTATTGTGATGTATGAGTCTCCGTTTAGAGTGCTTGCAACGGTTGAGGCCATAGCCGAGGTGTTTCCAACCAGGCAGGTGGCTCTTGTCAGAGAGCTTACTAAGCTGCACGAAGAAGTAGTGCGTGACGTGGCTCCTTGTCTTGTTGAGATACTTGCTGCAAAAGAGAATCTTAAAGGCGAGTGTGTTTTGGTTATCGCAGCTCCCACAGAAGAAGAGCTTGCCTCTGCATCATCGCAGGCAGAAGGAGAATCTCAGCTCTCGCTTGAAGATGCAATAGAGGCCGGTCTTGCTGCTGGTACGAGAAAATCAGCTCTGGCTAAGGAGCTTGCTCAGAAGTTTGGTATTGCGCGTGACGAGGCATACCAGGCAATTCTTGCTTACGAGGCATAATCACCATACCAACACAAAGAACGCCCAGCATTTGCTCTATACTGGATAAGTTATTGCAACTTACACAAAGGGAGTCATTATGCCCGAGGCCAAGCCGTCATACTTTATCACCACCCCAATTTATTACGTCAACGCAAAGCCACACCTGGGAACTGCGTACTGCACCCTGCTTTGCGATATCCAGGCTCGCTTTAGACGCGCTGCTGGTTACGATGTATTTTTCCTCACCGGTATGGACGAGCATGGCGAGAAGGTCGCTCTTGCTGCAGCTGATCACGGTTTGTCTCCACAGGCATGGTGTGACTCGCAGGTTCCTTTCTTCAAGGGACTCTATGAAGAGCTGAATATCTCATATGACGATTTCATCCGTACTACCGATGAGCGCCACGTAAAAGCTGTCCAGTATCTGTGGGAGCGCATGCGTGAGGCTGGCTTTATCTACAAGGGATCTTATGATGGCTGGTATTGCATCCACGAGGAGACCTTCTTCACCGAGACTCAGGTAGAGAAAGCAGACGAAGAGGCTGGTTTCATGGGTGCAAACCTCTGCCCAGATTGCCATCGTGAGCTTGAGCGTGTCTCTGAGGAGTCTTGGTTCTTCAAGCTTTCCGCATTCCAGGACAAGCTGCTTGAGCTGTATGCTGAGCACCCAGATTTCATTGAGCCAGACTTCCGCGCCAACGAGGTACGAAGCTTTGTTGAGTCTGGCCTTCAGGATATTTCTGTATCCCGTACCAGCTTTGACTGGGGTGTTCCAGTTCCTTTTGATGAGTCTCACGTAACCTACGTCTGGTTTGATGCTCTTCTTAACTACTACACCGCTGTTGGTTACGGTGATGACAGCCCAGAGGCTGCTGCCATGAGAAAGCGTTTCTGGCCAGCTCAGATGCACGTTGTTGGTAAGGACATCATTCGCTTCCACTGCGTCATTTGGCCTGCAATGCTTATGGCTCTTGGCGAGGCTGTACCTGAGCACATTTTTGCTCACGGCTTCCTTAACGTCCGTAATTCTGAGACCGGCGTTGTTGAGAAGATGAGTAAGTCTCGCGGAAACGCCATTGCACCTAAGGACGTTTTGGACCTGCTGGGTGTTGAGGGCTACCGCTACTACTTCATGACCGACGTCACTCCTGGTGAGGATTCCGGCATTTCCTTCGAGCGCATGGAGCAGGTCTATAACGCCGACTTGGCAAATAGCTGGGGTAACTTGGTTTCTCGCGCCCTTAATATGAGCGATAAGTACTTTGAGGGCGTCACTCCAACTTTTGATGGATCTTCTGTTGCTGCAGATCATCCTCTGCGCAAGCTGGCTGAGGGCATCTATGACCGCTACGCTGCTTGCATGGAGAAGATGGACTACGTGGGCGCTAAGAACATCATCATGGAGCTTGTCCACGCGGCTAACCACTACATTGAGGACGCTGCTCCTTGGACGGTGGCAAAAGACCCAGAGCGCGCATCAGAGCTTGCAGAGATTATCTATACGCTGCTTGAGTCTATCCGCATTTGCGCACATCTCTTTATGCCATTCATGCCTACCACATCCGCAGAGGTTCTTCGTCGTATGAGCCTTGATGAGGCAGAGATTACCTCTACCGATACCCGCAGCGAGTGCGTATGGGGCAAGCTTCAGGGTGGCCTGGCTGTCTCTAAGGGAGACGCTCTGTTCCCACGTCTTGCAAGCAAGTAATCGTGTCGGAGCACACATCGCATCAGACATCGTGGCTAGCTAATCAGCGCGCCACTAAAGAAACGCTGGAACGTTTTGGCCTTGCCACCAAATACAGGCTGGGTCAAAACTTCCTGGTACAAGACCATGTTATCGAGAAGATCGTCCAGCTTGCAGAGGTTCAGCCTACCGACGTGCTCGTTGAGGTTGGACCCGGTTTGGGTACCCTTACGGTTGCCTTGCTCGACCGCGCCCGTGCAGTGTGCTCGCTTGAAGCAGACTCTGAACTGGAGCAAGTCTTGGCGGTAACCTGCAAAGAGCCTCATCCAGACTCGTTTGCGCTGGTTATGGGAGACGCTCTGGCAATTACGCCGCAGAAGCTTGCCGATGCCTACAGTGCACTTCCTGCCGTTACTCAGAGCGTGATCCCGGTTGCTCCGATGCCAACAAAGTTTGTGTCTAATCTGCCGTATCAGGTGGCAGCTACGCTGATCCTCAAGTTCTTCCAGGAGCTTCCTTCGCTTGAGCGAGCGGTGGTCATGGTACAGGCTGAGGTGGCCGACAGAATTTCCGCTAAGCCTTCTACCAAGGCATATGGTGCCTATACCGCAAAGCTATCTTTGTTTGCCCAGGTTACTGGCAGATTTGAAGTGGGCCCTGGCAACTTTATGCCTCCTCCACGCGTCAACTCTGCTGTGGTCCGTCTTGATCGCACCCAGGCGAGAAACCCAGTGTCCTCCAAGCTTCTTTCTGAGGAAGAGCTCTTACATACCATGAGCGTTATTGAAGCTGCTTTTGCACAACGCAGAAAGACCATTCGTAATTCAATGAGCGCCTCTGGTTTTGATAAAGACAAGCTAGACCAGGCGTTTCTCGCCACAGGAATTGCGCCTACCGTGCGTGCAGAAGTTTTGACCAGCCAAGACTTTATTTGTCTTGCGGCTGCTTTGGAGCCTTTGAGTGAGTAAGAAAAAGCATCATTTACCAGCAGAAGAAGTGGAAGCGCTTTCGTTTTCTGACGGTCAGCTATTCCATGATATTTACGGTACGCCTCGCCCAGCGCCGCGTGTTTTGACGCCTGTTGCCGATACCCATGGTCATTTGGGCAGCCTCCACGAGCACAGCGCTGCAGAATCTCTTGCACGAGCAGCAGCAGCGGGCGTTCGCATGCTTATTGTTCCCGTAGATATTGCTACGGAGTTTCCTCGTAAGTGGGCAGACACCAGTACTTTTATCGCTTGGTTTGAGGATACTCTGAGCCAGGCTCGCGCTGCTTATACAAAGCTGGCTGAGGCAGATCTCTGTGTACCCTGTGATTTACCTGCAGAGTATTTGTTTGAGCACACGTATTTTGTAGTTGGCGCACATCCTTATAGTGCACCAGACTATAACCAAGAAGCTGAACAGCGCTTGTTTGAGTTGCTTGAGCATCCTCTTTGTGTTGGTGTAGGAGAGATTGGCCTTGATTTTGGACCGTACTGTGAGGTTCCAGAAGAGGTTCAGCGCCAAGCATTTGAGCGCCAGCTTTCCATTGCGCATGAGCGCAATCAACGCGTTGAGCTGCACCTGCGTGATGGTGCTGACAACACGCACGCTCATGATTTGGCGCTTGAAATACTAAACCGTCTAGGTGTGCCTAAGGCAGGCTGTGACCTGCATTGTTACACGGATGGTCCAGAGGTCATGAAGCCTTTTGCAGATCTTGGTTGCTTCGTAGCCTTCGGTGGCGCAGCAACGTTTAAGCGCTCCGATGATATTCGAGCTGCAATGATTTCCTGTCCAGAGGGGCAACTGCTCTCAGAGACTGACTTCCCCTACATGGCGCCAGAGCCTTTACGTGGAGGGGAGTGCACGCCAGCGATGGTGGTGCACACGGTTGAGCGCTTGGCGGAGCTTCGTTGGCAGCGACTTGATATCCCCAAAGAGAAGACGTATACCATACTGTGGGAAAACGCCCAGCGCTTTGTGGGACTTGCATAGCACAGCAGGAGGTGAGCACATATGACAAAAATCTTGGTAGTAGAAGATGACCATCAGATTCAGCAAGAGTTGGTGCTCCTGCTACAAAGAAACGGCTTTGAGGCCCAGGCTCTCACGTCTTTTGAGTCAGTACCTCAACAGATTGTTGCTGCTCATCCAGACTTGGTTTTGCTTGACCTTAACCTTCCTGGCATTGACGGACAACAGATTTGTCGAGAAGTACGACAGCTCTCAAACGTTCCTATCATTGTGGTTACCAGCAGAAACACAGACCTTGATGAGCTTATGGTGCTTTCGTTAGGAGCGGACGATTTTATCGCCAAGCCCTATAACACTCAGATTTTGCTTATGCACATAACCTCGGTTTTGAGGCGTGCAAATAGCGATGTCACAACAGGAACAAAGCTTTCACATGCAGGCGTGACACTTGATTCTTCTTCCTGCAAAGTTTCTGCAAATCAGAAGAGTGTTGAGCTGACTAAAAACGAGCTCAGGATACTTTCACTTTTGATGCAAAATGCAGGAACGGTTGTTTCTCGCCAGCGTATTCAAGAGGAGCTGTGGCAGTCGGACGAGTTTGTTGATGATAATACGTTGACGGTCAACATTAGCCACCTCAGAAATACTCTTGCAAGCATTGGTGTTGAGGACTTTGTCATGACACGCCGCGGACTTGGCTACGTTATTGAGTAGGCTGTCATGACGCTTTTTAAGTATCTAAAAAATCGAACTATCTTCTTTCTTGCGCTTATAGCTAGCAGCACGTTAATTGGCTTTATGCTTAAGGGCGTTGGGCTTAACGCGTTTGCTATTGCCTACTGTATCCTGGTCTTGTGGGTAGTAGGAGTGGCGGCACTATTAGCCGATTATTTTCATCGTCGTTGGTTCTACCAGCAGCTTGCTGAGAATTTAGCAGCAACTGATAAAGAGAGCTATCTGGTTCCTACCATGCTGGACACTCCTTCAACGCTGGAGGAGAAGCTTTTTAAGGACGCGCTTTCAAGCATGTCCAAGTCTATGATGGACCAGCTTGCTGATGAGCATATGCGATCAAAGGAATATCGTGAGTACATTGAGATGTGGGTGCATGAGATTAAGACTCCCATCGCCGCAGCTCATTTGGTTGCTCAGAATAATCCATCGCTACCTATGGATGACGTGCAAACGCAACTTACCAAGATTGAAACTCTGGTAGAGCAGGCGCTCTTTTATGCCCGCAGCGCATCTGTAGATCGAGATTTTTCTATTCGAGACGTCAATTTGCAGTCCATCGTAAAAGATGCTCTTAAAAACAATGCACGTGTTTTCATTGACGCCGGTGTTTCTCCGCATTTTGATGACTTGGCCCACGTGGTCAAGGCGGACCCAAAGTGGCTTGAGTTTATTTTGCGACAACTTCTCATTAACGCCGCAAAGTATTCAAATCCAGAGCTTTCACCTGGCGAGAAGAACGTTTGGATTTCTGCCTCTGTCTCAGAGCCACGTGAGGGAACTACTTCAACTACTCTCTTCATTAAAGATAATGGCATCGGTATTCCTGAAGAGGATCTTTCTCGAATTTTTGATAAGGGATTTACCGGCCAAAATGGACGTAAGTACGCAAAATCTACCGGTATGGGTCTCTATCTCTGCTATGAACTCTGTAATAAGATGGGCCTTAAGCTGGCTGTGAGCAGTACAATTGGTAAAGGTTCAACCTTTTCCATTACGTTCAACCAGTCTTTTACGGATTTAAAATGAAACTAATTAATAATGAAAATACGAGCAAAGCAGACTATATCGTAGCTGCTTTGCTCGTACTGAATACAGCAATTCATTTTTATCCAGAAGTATTCCCTTATTCACAGCAGATAAGTGCATGCATTTTTGTCTCTATCTTCCTCTTGCAAATTTTTAGGATAGTCAAATTTAGAGAAAGAAAAATAATTACCTATGCACTTTTGGTTTTGAGTCTTTTAACAGCAATTATGCTAGTTCTATATTAGAAGCTCCCACAATTCATCCGTTTGAGGATCGCTTCCTACTGGGAAGGTATGCTGACTAAAGCGCTTGAATCCCCAACGTGAATAAAATTCCTTAGCAGGCTCATTGTGTTCCCAAACACCCAGCCATACGCGTTTTTTGCCCTTATCTTTTGCTAAATCAAGGGCAAATTCCATGAGCTTTGATCCAAGGTGTAGACCTTTGTATTGCGGAAGAATGTACAGACGCTCAATTTCGAGTGAGTCATCGCGCTGACCCTCGGTTTGCTCATAACGCGTATTGAGCTTCAGGTAACCAGCTACTTGACCTTCTACCTCAACAAAATAGAAATATGAGTGTTTAGCAGCAAGCTCTCGGGCAAGCTTTTCTGTATTGTAGAGCGAGTCAATGCAACTTGCTAAATCGTCTGCTGTGTTTGAGTCAATAAAAGTGTCCACAAACGTCTCTACGCTAAGCTTCTGCAGCGAGCGCAAATCGGTTGCTTCAAGAGGTCGAATAGACACAGTAGCATCATCAATGCTGACCGCATTTCTCGTTTGACGATATGCATCAAGGTCAAAGGAGAGCACATGGTGAAGGACGCCAAAGTGATCAAGCACCTTAGAAGATACCTGCGTAAATCCAGCGCGCTCGTAGAAGGGCTGAGCTTTGAGTTGCGACTCAACTAACACCTTGGAGGCGCTGCTTTCTTGTGCCAGGTAATCAAGGGTATCGTGCAATAGCTTTGAGCCAATGCCGGCACCTTTGTTGCTGACGCATACGCGCCCAATAAGGGGGGAGTTGTATGACTGTCCCGCATCAATGATACGTAAATATGCAGCTACCGAATCAGTATCTTGATAAAAGACATGGGTAGAAACTTGATCAACGTTATCAAGATCGTTGTACATAATCTGCTGATCAACAATAAACGTTTCTGCTCTTAGAGAAAGAATTTGATATAACTCTTTAGCGGTTAGCTGCCCAAATCTTTTAATTACCAACTTCATAGCATGCCCCTCCCGTATGCTTGATAGTGATATTTTGACACATCAAAGTGAGAAAAGCGTAAGGTTTCCGTAAGGTCAATCGATGGCAACGTGAACGGTAGTGAGGGAGTATATATCTCAAGATTTACTCGCTCTCAATGAAAGGACGCAACATGGCAGCTACTCAAACAGCTCCAACTCAGTCAACTGTTGTGGCTGGACAATCTTCTGCACTTACTCCTCACACCGTTTTGGTTTGTCAAAACCTCGAGAAGTACTATGGAACTCGTGGAAACATCACTAAGGCGCTGGACGGCATTAATCTTTCTGTCGCTCGCGGTGAGTTCATAGCCATCATGGGTCCTGCTGGTGCTGGCCCAACTACA
>NZ_CAUSFQ010000060.1:0-8428 GCF_963530955.1 Lancefieldella parvula
CAAGCCGGCCAGGAACAGAGACTCTGCCAAACGCATAGTTCTAGCTGGCGAGATACCCTCTGCAGCTGCAGCTGCCTGCAGCGACGTAGTGTTAAACGGAGCTGGTGGCTGCTGCTTTCTGCTGCGAGATTCAATCTGGACAACCGTTGCCTGCGTCTGATCTTTAACAACGGCGTAAGCTGCATCTGCTTCCACTTGATCCCAGAACCTTGCGGTCTGATGAACCATCTTAAAGGTTGCATCCTTATCATCTTCTGGAGCAGCAACACCAGAAATAACCCAATAATCTTCTGGCTTAAATGCCAGGCGCTCACGCTCGCGCTCAACAACAAGTGCCAGTGTAGGCGTCTGAACACGACCAGCAGAACGCGTATTGCCCAGACCGCCAAAACGTGCGGTGGTCAGATAACGGGTCAGTACAGCACCCCAAATGAGGTCGATATACTGCCTGGACTCGCCTGCCGCAGCCAAGTTGTAATCAAGGTCTACCAGGTTATTGAAGGCAGTCTCAATCTCTGTCTTGGTAAAGGCAGAATAGCGAGCACGGAACACTGCCAAGTTAGGATTAACCGAGAGGACCTGTGCCAGCGCATCAGAGCCAATAAGCTCTCCCTCGCGGTCAAAGTCTGTACCGATAATGACAGACTCTGCCTTCTTAGCAAGGTTTTTGAGGGCGCGAATAATCTCTTTTTCTGCAGGCTGTTTATCTACAGGAGCCCAAATCAAATAGGGCAAGCTGGGGATTTTCCAGCCCTTAAGGTCAACGCCATCTGCCATAAAAGGCTTGCGCTTAACCTTATAAGGAGGACGCTCAAGGCCATCTGGAACATCTGCAGGAAGGTGCTCCCCTTCCGCAGTTTCTCCATACCAGCCCTCTTCCTTGTCAAACTTGAGAGCCAAAGGAAAATCCGGCTGCAGAATATGACCGCGAAGACCAATAGCAACATGGTCTTCTCCGCCACGTCTAAAACGATAAACAGGAGTGTTGTATACCTTGTCTGTCTCAGGCTTACCCGATTCAGACAGAAGGCGAGCAATCTGCTGCGCTGCGTCGTTTTTCTCGGTAACAACTAAAATCAAAGAACAACACTCTCCAAAGTAAAAGCGGAATTACTAGATTTTGTCCAGCTCGTGCTGCTCATAGTCCTCGCGGCTCCACTTAAGAGCAGCCTTGCCATCACGAGCAATAATGACGTAACGAGCAACTGCCAGAGCAACTTCGTACAGCAGGATAAGAGCTGCAAACATCAAAATCATGGTGACAGGCGATGCGTCAGGAGTAACTACTGCAGAGAGAACCATCAGTCCAACGTAAACATAACGCCACTGCTCACGCATGTCCTTGTAAGGAACAAGGTGAAGAATAGCCAGGTAGAAGATAACCAGTGGAAGCTGGAACGCAACGCCAAAGCCAATCTCAAACATCATAATAATGTTGAGGTAATCGCTTGCCTCATTAATGGTTCCTGCAAACTCCTGCGACTGGCCAATCATCCAACCAATTGCGGTGTTCAAAATAATAAAGTAGCAGAACAGCATACCCAAGAAGAACAAGGTAATCATGGCTGCCACGGTAGGAACAACCCACTTGCGCTCTTTAGCGTTAAGCGCAGGCAAGAAGAAAGCCATAATCTCCCAGATGATAATAGGTGTGCAGATAATCACCGAGAAGAAGAAAGCTACCTTAAACCTGATACTAAAGCCGCCAAGGACCGAGATAACCGTAAGCTTACCATCGGTTAAAAACTCCCTGATAGGGTCAATCAAGATCTCAATCAATGCAGGTGTTGCAAAATAAATAATGATTGCAGTAACAAAAAGCGAAACCACCACAATGGTCACGCGGCGACGGAGTTCTCCCAGGTGATCAAAAAGTGGCATACGAGCTGGAGTAATAGGCATTACACGCGAAAGCTGGACTTATGCGTCCTGGCTTTCTCCCTCCTCTCCAGCAACTTCTTCTTTCTTGTCTTCTGCTATGGAGCGAGAAGAACGTGCAGATCCAAGGTTATAGAGGTCTTTTGCAGATGGAGCGGCAGCAGGAGTTTCTTCTGCAGCCTGAGGTGCCACGTACTCAGTTACCTCTGTAGAATCATCGGAGAAAGCAACAGAAGACGTAGCTTGTGGTGCGGCAGGAGCTTCTTCAGCAGAAGCGGTTTCTGGCTGCTCAGCCTCCTGGGTCTGCTCAGCTTGCTTACTCTGCTCAGCCGCCTCAGCAGCAGCCTTCTCAGCTGCCTCGCGCTCCTCCTTGAGACGAGCACGACGCTCAGCAAAGGTCTCCTGATGGTCAGTATCCTCGCGGTCAGCATCAGATGCAGCATTTTTGAGCTGCTCGGAGCGCTTGGGCTTCTCGTGAAGTGCATCCGCTGCAGGGTCAAGTAAGTCTGCACGGACAACTTTATTAAAGCCTTCTTGCGCGTTCTGGAACTGTCTAAGAGCACGGCCAAGCGTGCGACCCATACCAGGTAATTTATCAGGACCAAATACTAAAAATGCAAAGAGCAAAATTAGTACGAGCTCTGTTTCTCCAATGCCAAACACAAGCAATACCTTTCTGGAACAAACATAAACAAGCTCTTTGAACCGTTTCTCAAAGAGCTTGCAAGTTACCAAACCTACTTGCGAACGTTAAGGTCTTTATCAACCCCAAGAAGCGTAAAGACACGCTCCACGTTTTTCTGAGGATTTGCAACAACAAGCACAGAACCACTCTCTTGTGCTCGATGTGCGGCACCCACTAAAACGCCAATGCCCGTCGAATCAATATAAGCTACCTCAGCAAAATCAGCTTCAACTTCTTTTGCTCCATCGGCGAGCGCGGTATCCAAAGCATCGCGAAGCTCAGAGGCGTTTGATACGTCTACCTCGCCCTCAATGCGAATAATGGCCTTTTCATCTGTAATTTCAGAGCTTATCTCTAGTGCCATAACTCCTCCTTACTTAGTGTTATTTGAAGAGGTAGAGGTGTTTCCGTTTAATGCATCAAGAACTTTCTGTGCATTATCCCTCACACCGGCGCTATTATCGGAATCTTTCTCAATTGCCTTCTGCAGTGCCTCTTTTGCAAGATCTACTTGATCAGTAACACGATACATCATTCCCAAATTAAGCCAACCGTTAGCATAGTCTGGAGAGCGATCTGTTACTGCCTTAAGCGCCTCAACGGCACCCGTTTGGTCTCCTGCATAGAACTGCGCAATTGCCCTATCAACACGAACCTCATCAGAATCATTTGAAGCAAGATAGGTATCGTACTCGGCAATTGCCTTGTTGATCAGCTGTAAAGACTGCTTCTGAACAGAATCATCTTGAGAAGAACTCTTAAGCGCCATTCCCCAACCTAAATACGTACGAGCCAAATCAAGATGTGCTGGTAGATTATCTGGATTGGACTGAATAGCAGACTCTTTTTCTTCTGCCTGTTTCTGATAGACCTGGTTAATAGCCTCAGGAGAATTCTGATGAGCCTGATTCTGCTTTTGAGAGTTAGAGAAAATGCTGGCCAGGGAAGGTAACATCATAGAAATAGCAATAAAGAGCGAGAATACTCCAATAGCAATCTTCATACCTGTAGAAGGACCTGGTTTTTTAGGAGCCTCATCGGGCTTGCGGTCCTTTGCCTTCTTTTTTGCGGTCTGGTTTGCCATAGCAACCAGCTCTTTTTCTGCCTTCTGTTCTGGTGTAAGTTCTGGCTTTGACGTATTAGTTGGCATTCAACATCCAATCGCTTTTTCTAAACATAGTTAATCAAGATACGGCAGAATGGGCTTACTTTCAAAGTAAATACCAAAGTTACACAAGCTATCCCCAGACGCTCTGACCACGATCAACTTTTGCTAGTCGAGCACTTACCTGTTTAACAGCAACAATAAACACATCAAGCGCTGTGTCAAGCTCTTCCAGCGTTGGGTAACTTGGAGCAATTCTGATATTAGTATCAAAAGGATCTTTACCAGCTGGCCATGTAGCTCCTGCAGGTGTCATGGTAACGCCCAGTTCATTAGCGCGAGAAACAATTGCGCGTGCAGAGCCAACAGGACCATCAAACGAGACAAAGTAGCCGCCCTTAGGATGAGACCAGGTTGCAACGCCTAAATCTCCCAGACCCTCCTGCAATTTGCGTTCAACCAGTTCAAAACGTGGTCGAAGCAGCTCGGCATGCTTTTGCATATGGGCTTCAATACCTTGAACATCTTTGAGGAAACGCACATGTGCCAGCTGTGAGATTTTCTCGGGAGAAACTCGAGCAACTTTGAAAGCGCTCTGGATTTCTTTACTGTCTGCAGGGCTTGCGGCAACCCAGGCCATGCCTGAGCTTGGGAAGGTTACCTTTGCCGTTGAGGCAAAAGCAATTACCAGGTTCTTTTGAGCGTCGGCTGCAGCAACCTCTGAAAGTACATCAAAGATATTTAAGAGCTGAGGAGCCTCAGATTCTGGCACAAAGGAGTGAATCGCGTAGGCGTTATCCCAGAAGATTCTAAAGTCAGGAGCTGCGGGTTTAAGGTTTGCAAAAGCACGAACTACCTCATCTGAATAGGTAATGCCAGTTGGGTTGGCAAAACGTGGCACACACCAAATTCCCTTAACAGAGCTGTCGTTTTCAACAAGCTCCTTGACCACGTCCATATTTGGGCCATCGTCGGTCATAGGGACTGCAATATTTTCAAAGCCGTAATGCTGTGTAATAGCAAAATGACGGTCATAACCGGGAGCGGGGCACAGAAACTTGAGTGTAGTGCTCTGGGCCTTTGCAGCCGCCATCTGCTCTGCCCAAGACGGCTGACCAGAAAGACCGTGGGTAACGGCATGAGAAATAATGTCATGCATAAGGTTAAGGCTAGAAGAGCCGTTTACGATGACCTGATTAGCAGGTACACCTGTGAGCTCCGCGGCAAAAGCTCGCGCAGAAGGAAGGCCCCAGGGGTCTCCGTAGTTGTCCGCAAAAGCGCCGCCGTCAGTCAGGTCAGAACTGGAGTTCAGCTCATCAAGCATAGGCTTAGACAGCGCCGTCTGCGCAGGGCTTGGCTTTCCGCGAGCCATATCAAGCTTGAGGTTTTTCTCGCCAAGTGCACGAGCTTCTTGTCCAATAAGCTCAAGGGCCTGGTTAAGCTCAGCGTCGCTCATCTTCTGATAAGCGTTTTGCTCAGAGGTTGATTTTGGCTGGAACAGCTCGCGAGAAACTAGCTCAAACATGACACTCCCCTTTTCGGTCTCTGCGTGATACAAAGTATAGGTGATTTAAAAATCAACGCGACAAGGAGAATCATGGCAAATTCTGCACAGCCTGGCATGCGCTCGGAGGCATATGGCGAGCTCCAGCACCTTGTTGACAACCTTTATAAGCGTAAACCTTCGGGCACAGTTACTAAGGTTGACGTGCTGATTCAAGCCGAAGTAGATGATCTTGAAGAAGATTTGCAAGAAGTTATTGAGCTGATTCCGTCGGGCACCTATGTCCGCGCTCGTCTCTGCGATCAGATTAACTCAATTGTTACGGCACATGGTTGGGGCTTTACATACGGCACCGTCGAGTAATCATAGCTAACCAAGTATAAAAGTAATAAAATTGCATATATAAGGCGGTCTTTTTCTAACAAGTTGGAGGCTCGTCATGTATGACTCTTGGAAAGATTTTTTCATTAGCATCTTTAATCGAGGTATATTTTTTGATGCTTCTAATCCAACAGCTCATCTTATTAATAAGATAACCCATATTTGTTTGCTTCTTATGTGGCTATTCACCATTGTCTCGATGTGTCTCTCTCCTACAGGGCAAGATGCCTCAATAGGAGGAGTGAACATTCTACGCGCCAGTTTTTTAATAACTTTTGCGTATTATCTTGTGGGGCTCTGCATTTTAATAGTCAAGGATAGAAAGAGTCGTACGTCTCATTAAGTTTTTTTACTCGCTGTCTTTCCGCATGCTGTTCTTGCGATGCTTATAGAACTCTGCGAGGTGTACAAAAAGTAGACCCAAGATTGCAGAAGCAAACGAAGCAGCGAGAACAGCTACTTTAGCTGCAAGAATCTCCTCTGCATCGGGGAATGCAAGGTTAGAAATAAGAATTGACATGGTAAAGCCTAAGCCACCCATCAGACCAACGGCTGTAATCTGAATCCAATCAACTTTTGCAGGAAGTTTGCAGATTTTAACCTTTACCAATAGGAATGTCACAAGAATAATTCCCAATGGCTTTCCAAGAACGGCGCCAAAGAATACGCCGTGAGCAATGTTACTGCTAAGAAGCGCACCAAAATCAGCACCTACCAGCGTAATCTGCGCGTTTACAAAGGCAAAAATAGGCAGAACAACAAAGTTCACAAAAACAGAAATGTAGTGCTCAACACGCTGAAGTGGTGGAGTTACGTGATGCATGACCTGCTCGATTGAGTTAGCTCCATGCGTAAAGTCATGCTGACCCAAAACGTGATGCTCGTCATCGTAGTGATCGTCAAGCTCACGAGCGCGTCTTGAAAGCCAGCTTCCCAGCTTGCTCAGGCGAACATCAGAGTGAGATGGCAAGAAGAAGGCAAGAAGAACGCCTGCAAGGGTTGCATGAATTCCCGAGTGGTACATGCATACCCAGAGGACCAAACCAACAAGCAAATAAGGGCCGGAAGAATAAATCTTCAAACGATTCATTCCCCACAAAATAACAAGAACACCAAGAGAAGCTGCTAACCAGGCAATATCTGGCGTGTGACCATAGAAAAGCGCAATGACCACAATAGCCAGGATATCGTCAGCAATAGCAAGTGTCTGGAAGAACACCTTAGTCTGTGGGCTAATTCTGTTTCCCAAGAGCGACATAACGCCAAGCGCAAACGCAATATCGGTTGCAATTGGCGTTGCCCATCCATGAGGAGCAGTACTTGCATTAAGCGCCAGATAAATAAGGGCAGGAACTGCAACGCCACCAACAGCCGCAAGCATAGGAAGCATTGCCTGTCTTGGCTTTCTGAGCTGGCCAACAGTTACTTCATACTTGAGCTCAATGCCCACCAGTAGGAAGAAGATTGCCATAAGGAAGTCATTCACAAAGGTTTCTAGAGCCATATGTGCATGAATCATTCCAAGCGAGAAACTCATTTGCACTTCAAGAATTTCTCGAACCACCTCATGAGCAGGTGAGTTGGCAACTACAAGTGCAATAAGAGCCGCAAGCACCATGACTGTTGCTGCAATAGTGCTGTTAGAGGTGATTTTCTTTAGAGAAGAGCGCTGACTAATTCTTCTTACAACTGCGGGCTCTCTATAAATACTAGACATTATCTGCCGTTCTCTCTTTATCTAAATGGTATTGACCGTTAGCTATGCAAGTTTTTCTCGATTTATATGCTTAGTGTACCGTCTACCTACCGTTGAGAGCAACTTGTCATATCTCAAGAAAACGGGGTATATCTCTATGTAAAATGTGGGTAATAGAAAGTCAACGTTTAGCTACTTGTAGCACGTATATATTTGGAGCGGATAATGGACACTAAGCGAATTGCCATCATCACAGACTCAGGAACTAATGTCCCACCTGATTTTGTTGCTGAACACAATATTCGTATCACCCCACTTCGCATTAACTATTCTGATGGCTCTTCCTATGAGTCTGGTATTACCATCACGCCAGCAGAGCTTGTTGCTCGCTTTGAAGAAGAAGTTCCTAAGACTTCACTTCCTTCTCCTGAGGGAATTAAAGCTGCCTTTGATGATGCAAAAGCAGCTGGTTACGAGGGTGCTGTTTACGTTGCTATCTCCTCCGGACTTTCTGCTACCTGCGATACTGCTCGCATGATTGCAGAGTCCATTACAGACTTCCCTATTTATGTTGTTGATACCAAAAACATTGGCATTGCTTCCGGCCTTATTGTTATTGAAGCTCAACGTCTTATTGAGCAGGGTCTTTCTCTTGAGGAGATTGGCGCCAAACTTGATCAGGCGTCTCTTAACACGCGCGTATACTTCTCCGTTCCAAGCCTTGAGTATCTACGTAAGGGTGGCCGCATTTCTGAGGCAATTTATCGCATTGGTTCCATGCTGAACATCAAGCCTGTTCTTACCTGCGACGAAAACGGAAAGTACGTTATTGCTAAGAAGACTCGCGGTTGGCAGAAGTCTCTAGCAGGACAAATTGCTCTAGGATCAGCCTTTGCTCAGCAGTTTGACCATGTTCATGTAGGAATTTGCTGCTCCGCGCCTAATATCATTTATTCCGAAATGGAAGCCATGATTAAAGAGGCAATCCCTAATGTCACCGACTTTAGGTATGTCGAGGCTGGCTCAGACCTTGTTGTCCATACGGGACCAGGCCTTGTTGGTTATGCCGTATTCGGTTACTAAAAATTCAATACCCCATGCAACTAAGAACAGCCGTCTACTCAGTGAACTGCCTCCCATTTCTTGGACATAAGAAATGGGAGGCAGTTCATATGCGGG
>NZ_CAUSFQ010000061.1:0-8399 GCF_963530955.1 Lancefieldella parvula
CGCACAATAAACTGCCTCCCATTTCTTATGTCCAAGAAATGGGAGGCAGTTCAATTCAGGAGAGACTGTTGCTAGTTCGAGCAATTGCAAAGAGCGCTATGACTCAGCGGCTAAGCACGCTTACGAAGACGAATACCAGCAGCTATTGCGCCTGCAGCAGCAAGCATACTGACAGAAGACAGAACAACGGAAGCGTCAGAGGTATCTGGCAGTACGCCCTTCTTGTGCGACTTGTGTCTCTTCTGCGAGCTGTTCGTGCCGTTGTTGGTGCCGTTGTTAGAGCTGCTTGTACCGTTGTTGGCGTTGCTGTTAGATGGGTCGCTTGCAGTGTCGGTCACGGTAAGAGTTCCAGAAACGTAGACGAACTCGTAGTCGTCAGCTGAGCCACCTGCAGGAGTCAGCTCATGCGTACCAACGCTCAGGTCAGTTGCGCTGAGGGTAGGAGCGGTGTAGTTGCGAGCGGTATCAGCGGTCTCGCCATTTACAAAACCAGTAACGGTGAGGGTAAGCTGAGGTGTACCGCCCTTCTCGATAGTCTCGCCAGCATAGGTCACGACAAGCTGAGCCTTATTGATTGTCCAAGTTGCATCCTTGGTGTTATTGGTGCCATCTTCCCAGGTGTAGTTCATAGGGTCAGCAAGATCAAGCTCAACTTCATACGTACCAGGATAAGTTGCTGAAACCTGGCCACTAACAACTACCTGTGGGTTAGCGGTGGTATCAAAACCACGCTGATTATGACCGTTATAGGTATAGTTGGTTGCGGTTGGAACAGCAACAGTGCCCTTCTGAACGCTCATCTTCATAGGAATAGTAAAGTCATACAGGGTACCATTCTTGATGGTGATGCGCGTATAACCATTGCTTGCAGCAGTTGGAGTACCAGAAATAGTTGCAGTACTTCTACGAGCAGCTGCATCATTCTCCATTGGACTAAGCGTAAGACCAGCAGGCAGATTGTCTACGGTAAAGGTGTCGTAACCCATAGTAGATGCAGCCCAAGGAATGGTGATTGGCTCGTTGTAGGCCTCGCCAACCTTTGCAGGAGTGATCTTGTTAGAAGGAAGCACTACGCCAGCGGTATTATTGGAATTCTGGAACCTGGTATTCTCGATAGTCAAATCACCGCCATTGGTGGTGGTAAGGTCAATCTGAACAACCGTGGAGTTCTTAACGGTTGAAGTTCCCCTGTTATCAAGGCCGTTGTAGAACGTAACATTGTCAAAAGTTACGTTTGCACCAGCCTCAACAATAACATCGCCCTCAAACTTCATATTTGAAATGGTTCCGTTAAAGCCTGCTGGGAAAATAATGCGAGAACCCCTAGGGCTCAGACCAGCGTAAACCTGAACACGAGTACCATTGCCCAGGTACGTGCTCTGGTAGGTACTAGTAATATTGGTTACAGTAGTAGGAACAGTGAAGTCCTGAATAGAAGAACCGCTACTGGCACCAATAGTCACCCTTGAACTAGAGAAAGACCATGTGGATACAGCGTCCATTGCAGTCTTGTTGTTGCTGTAGATGTATTGCAAACTACTAGAACCATAGCCCGAGAGCCAGTCAGTAATCTCAAATGTTCCATCTGCGTAAGCCTTTGTTGTAAATGGCGAGAAAAACAAACAAGCTGCAATCGCCATCACAACAGCAAACTGAGCACGGAGCCTACTTGGCACATGCTTAACGTACATAGAGCTTCCCACAATCTGACTGTTTATATGAACTCTCCAATTGAGTCACAACAGTTTTGCCCATTGAACACCCGTATCTTATCAGATAAGTTAGCCATAGGTAACAAAAAAGACCCAAGTTTTTAACCTTGGGTCAAATAAACGTTTTAAGTAATTTACTTAGGTACTTAAGCACTTATAACTGCTCGTTGTTCTGGCGTCATTATGCGCTCTCTATCTCATTAAGCTCTGCATCAACCAATGTTGCCCCAAGGGTATTTTTGAAATGCGCAAGCGCAAACTGATGATTCTCTGGCGTCAGCGACGCAACTGCTGGTTCGACAACCTCAATGTGATAGCCCAGGTTGTAAGCGTCAACCGCTGTGTGAAGCACGCAGATGTCGGTAAGAACACCAGTCAGAATAACTGTGTTAATGCCACGTTCCCTCAGGCGAATATCAAGATCAGTTCCCGAGAAAGACGAGTAATGGCGTTTGTCCATCCAGAACACATGGCTATCGTCTTTGTGCTGCTGATAAAAATCATTCAGAGGGCCAAACAGGTCTCTACCACTTGTTCCAATAATGTTGTGAGGTGGGAAAAGTTTAGTCTCTGGATGGAAATTGTCCCCTGGGTCGTGAGCATCAATAGCAAAGAAAATATAATCGCCACGATCAAAAGCACACTTTGTAGCCTCATAAATAGCATCTGAAATAGCCTGAGCCGGCTTACCTGCTGTAAGCTTTCCATCATCTGCTACAAAATCGTAGGTGTAGTCAATCGAAATCAAAGCCTTCTTCATGTTTGGTCACGCTTTCTTTTGTAATGCGGGGCATACCGCTACTTGTACATCCATCGGCGTTTGTTACGCAAATCAACCCATGTTTAGTATTGTTAAAGCGTATTCAATTAGCAGTAATGAGTAGCCAATCATAAGTATGAATAGGGTCATTACTGTAAATTTGAGGAACAATATGAGCATATCTATGTGCATATTGATTCTCCTTAGTTGTGTTGTTTGTGTATGTGCGCTTAGAAACCATGCAATGCTTGCGTCTAATGGTGCTGATAGTAGATAGAGTAGGCTCATATCAACGGCACACTTACTTCTTCTGAGAGATTATCAGGTCGACGTTTTCTGTCTTATTGTCTTCCATACTCTTACCACCTTTGATGTGGTAATACTCAACAACTGCATTTACCTCAGTCTGATCAGCAAGAGGCTTTTTCTGATTTGCACTATTAATAACAAATGCAAAGACCCTCTCGCCACTTTCAAGATAGTTAGAATCGTTAGCCCATACGGAATTCTCAGAATTATCTAACTTAAAGGTGCAATTCACCCAGTTTTCAGACCTGTTGATAACCTCAAAGACGTAGCCTTCAGAGTAACCATCTGGGGATTTAGCAATACCAACATACCTGACATAAAGATCGTCATTATCGATAAGAACTTTGTCCACCTCGGTCTTCAGCTTAAAGCGCATCTTGTATTCGCCCTTAGTAGAAGAGAAGTTATACGCAATAGTACCCTTGTCTGCCATTGCATCAAAAGGCTTGTACTTAAGGCTGGAATAATCACCAGATGTTTTAGTAACTTGCTTCAGGACTGCCTTGGAACCGTCAGAGCCCTCAACGGTCATCTGACCCGAGGAATCAACGGTTGCTGTATAGCTGCCAGCATTACCTGCAAGGGTGATAGTGAGCTTTCCATTAGCATCAACAGACCAGGTAAAAGGCTTCTGAGCGCCAAAACGGATGAAATTGCCTGTGCCGTCATCAGCAAAGTCATAACCATAAATTGACTTCATGGATTCTACTGCCGTTGGGTAAACACTCTCGGGGATATCTCCCTGGCTAGGATCACTAATAGACTTTGCTTCCCAAACGCCCACAAACGGAGCGCGCGCAGCCTTCTTCTCTTCTGCTTCCTTCTGAGCTGCAATCTCTTCAGGAGATGGTCCGCCGATGTTAGGAGTGCAAGCCGTAAACACAATGCTGGTAGAAAGCACAAGTGTAAGTGCAAGCATAAAAAGTAGTCTACGCTGTTTCAAGAAAGTCCCTCCAACACCAAAGCTCTCTAGATTGACAATGTCCTTTATTGGCGACACTTTTTTGACAAAGTTCATTATGCTCAATCTAGATATCGTCTGAGTGCATTACTTATTCTGTGAAATCGTCAAATCAAACTGCTCGGTCTTCTCGTCTTCAAGACTGGTTCCATCTGCAACATGGGAATACTTAAAAGTTCCCTGAGATTCAGAAAGCTTAGCCAGAGGTACATCTGCTTTGGAGCTATCAACTACAAACTCATAGAATCTCTCACCAGGCTCAAGAACATTAAGAGCTGTTCCAAACACAGTGGAATCCGAATTATCCACCCTAAAGTCATATGAGGCCGTCTTATCGGACTTGTTGATTACCTCAAAAACATAACCTTCGGTTTGACCGCTTGGTGTTGTGGCGATTCCAACATATCTGACGTACATGTCGTCATTATCAACAACAACCCTGTTGACCTCGGTAACTACCTTAAAATTCATGTAGAAGTCATCATGGGAGGACTAATTTCCTCCAATAGTTCCCTTACCCGTAAGCGCATCAAATGGAGCATATTTAAGAGAAGAGTAATCACCTGAGGTTTTAGTTACTTGGGTAAGCACTGCCTTGGAACCGTCAGAGCCCTCAATGGTCATCTGGCCTGAGGAATCAACGGTTGCTGTATAGCTTCCGGCGTTGCCAGCAAGGGTGATGGTAATCTTGCCATCGGCATCAGCGGTCCAGGTAAAGGGCTTCTGAGCACCAAAACGGATGAATAGTCCAGTGCCGTCGTCGGAAAAGTCATAGCCGTAAATGGCCTGGAATGTGTCTCTTGCTGTTGGATAGACACTCTCGGGAATCTCGCCCTTCTTTGGATCACTAATAGACTTTGCTTCCCAAACGCCCACAAACGGAGCAAGAGCAGCCTTCTTCTCTTCTGCTTCCTTCTGAGCTGCAATTTCTTCAGCCGAAGGCCCACCAATGTTAGGAGTGCAAGCTGTAAACATAACACCAGCAGAGAGCGCCAAGACAAGCGCAACAACTGGCAGTATTTTATGTTTTTTCATCAAGTGTCCTTTCAATGGTGGTGATCAATCTGAAGATATGCGTTCTTTTGCTACTCAGACTTAGGAGGGATATTTAGATCAAGTTCTAATCTCTGCCTTTGCTGAGTAAGTACGCTAGTTATTGGGTCATTGTAAATAGTATCAACCGTAGCTTTTGGATTAGAAAGTGCCACAAGAGATCCTGGTGTTTGCGAGACATTAGGAACGAACAAATAGAACTTCTCACCAGGTTGTAAGGAGGCTTGACCAAAGGCTTTCAGAGGACCATGTAGATCTCCAAGAGAGAACTCTCCGTAAAATGACTCAGGACACTTATTGATAATCTCAAATACGTAACCTTCTTGAGAGCTTCCTGGTACCTGAGCGATAGCATACAGATTCATATACAGCTTATCTGTATCGATAAGAACTTTATTGACCTCTCGAGTTATTTCAAAATTCTTAAACTTGAGATCGTTATACCTAATCATGGTTGGTACGGTACCTTTATTGGTAAGTTGATCAAATGGCTGATAGGTAGCACTTGCATAGTCTCCAGCAGTAGTTGAAATCTGCTTAAGCTCGGCGTCAGTCTCATCGTAGCCAGTGCCCTTGAGCCTTAACCTGCCAGTCTCAGCGTCAATCTCTCCCGTAAAAGATCCCGCAGTACCCTCAAGGGTAACTGTAATCTTTCCTTCTGCATCAACAGTCCAGGTAAAAGGCTTCATTATGCCAAAGCGAGTAAACAAGCCAGTTCCATCCTCAGCAAAGCTGAAAGCATAAATTGCATGGAACTGTTCTTTATAATCGTCGTAGGCTTCTCCCTCCCTCAGGTTTCCTAGTCCGGGTTCGAAGATGTCATAAGCTTCCCAAACACCTACGATCTGACCAGCAGACTTTTTGTTTCCTGCGGGACTATTATCCCCTGATGAACAGGCACTGAGCACTGCACTTACAGAAAGCACAAGTGCAAGCAGGCATCCTAACAGCATTTGACGCTTTTTCATTAAACTTCCTTCCATACGTGCAGCGATATAAAACCAACTTTTAGCAGTTATTTGCTCTGTCCGGTAGGCAAATCAAATGTCACGGTTTTATCGTCATTATGAAGGGCGCCATTGCTAGAGTGGTCATACTCAAGAGTGCCTTTTACATCTGTGACTTCAGAAAGTGACTTATCTCTACGTTGGTTATTAAGAACGTACTCATAGACTCTCTCACCTGGCTCTAACACGTTAAATCCATAAGCCCAATAGCCATCGGTTGGATCTTGAATAGTAAATTGATAGACGGTTGTATAATGAGTTCTATTAATAACCTCAAAGACAGAGCCTTCAAAACCCTTAAGGTCTTTAAGGGAAGCGATGCCAATAAGCCTTACATAGAGCTCATCGGTATCAACAATGACCTGATCAAGCTCAGTGGTGATAGTAAAGCGTAGTTTAGTTTCATGCGATGACTTGTTTTTAGAAATGTTGCCCGTTCCTGTTAATGGATTAAAGGGCTCATACCTAATATGAGAATAATCACCTGAGGTCTTGCTTACCTGAGTAAGGATAGCTTTAGAACCATCAGAGCCCTCAACGGTCATCTGACCTGAGGAATCAACGCTTGCTGTATAGCTTCCAGCATTGCCTGCAAGGGTGATAGTAAGCTTTCCATCGGCATCAACAGACCAGGTAAAGGGCTTCTGAGCGCCGAAGCGAACAAACAAACCAGTGCCATCATCAGAGAAGTCATAGCCATAAATTGCTAGATAAACATCTCTAACATCTTTGTACATGTCTTCAGTGACTGTGCCCTTATTTTCATCTTCGATTGACTTGGCTTCCCAAATGCCTACATAAGGAGCAAGAGCAGCTTTCTTCTCTTCTGCTTCCTTCTGAGCGGCAATCTCTTCAGGTGATGGTAAACCAAAAATATTAGGGCTACACGCAGTAAATACAACACCTGATGAAAGCGCAAGTACCAGTGCACAAGTCAGTACTAGTTGACGTCTTTTCATTAAGCATCCTTTCAGTGGGAGCAGTGCCAAATTAAAAAATTTAAGCCTCTACTATCCAATATGTTACAATAAATCTCTCAAATAGGATAATTATTTATATCCTGAATAGTTCTACCAGCTAAAAGGAGGACGCTTTATGTCACTTCCAACTCCACCAGAAACACCACAAAAACCCGCTCAAAAACAAGAAACTCTAAGCAACGTTTATCTTTACGATAAAAACGACACCTCCCCAATTCCTCTTACTTACGATGTAATTGATTTTGGTAAACCTCAGGGAGCTGCTAGCCCTCTTGTTGGTTGGGCAGCCGGTGCGTTTTTTGCTGTTGGCGGCCTCTGGAATTTCTTTAATTTAAATGGTGAGGGCACCATTTTTGCAGGAATTCTTTTGTGCGCCATTGGTGGCTTACTTATTGCAGCTGGTTTCTTTATGAATGGCTATAGCATTATTGCTAATGCAAACGGATTTAGGTCTGGAACAGCCAATAGCGGAGAAGTTACCGAGTGGCCTGTTGATCGTGGTTACTTTACTGTTAAGGTCCGCCTTGGTACAAACAAGACCGCTCGCATGGCTATGAACAGCGCAACTCTAACTATTACTAGACCAGATAACCTTCCTCTTTCTGTCCAGCAAGTTACTTTCACTGGTTCTAACACTGCTGAACTTAAGCAGCACTGTGAAGTACAGGCTGACCGTATCTGGAACTGGGCTGTTGCAAAGGGATATATTTTTTAGCGTATCCTAAAAGCTCGTTTAACCGCGAGCCAAAAATCAAAAGATACCTTAAAAAGAAACGCCCCTAGAGAATCTTATTTCTAGAGGCGTATTTGTTACTTATTAGCTCTTGCAGTTTATTACTTCATTTTCTTGCGGAGACCAAGTGCAACAAGAGTAGTGCCAGCTGCTGCGATAACACCTGCTACAGAGCTTGCGTCACCTGTATTAGGCAGAACGCTCTTCTCGCGCCTTGGTGCAGGAGTTTGGGTTGCATCAGAGGCAGGCACAACTGGAGTGGGCTCTGGTTCTGGCTGAGGCTCAGGTTCTGGCTCTGGTTCTGGCTCAGGATTTGGTGCCCAAAGAGGAGCAAAAAAGTAATAGTAAGTTGTAGTGTCGTCACGCAGGTCATCAGTAACGGACCACGTGGTAATATCAGCAAAATTCACGTGAACAATTCCATTAGCATCAACGGTGTAAGGCATTGACTGGTCAGGAGTTGCGTTATCCCTTTGATTACTGAGAAGTATTTCTGACGAATATCCTACCAGCGTGTAACCATCTCGCTGAATATTTCCATCAAAAGTAAAACTCTTATGATCGTCTGAAATCGTCGCAGGGATATAGGCATTTCCGTTGTATTGAGTGCCGTATGCGCCGACAACAAGATTAATCCTAATATTCCAACCAACTTCAGGATCATAATAACGAACAATAGTTGCACCATTGTCATCTGTTGAGGTGGTGCTGGCAGCAGCCTCAGTTGAAGTGGTTGTCTCAGTTGTCGCAGTCGTCTCAGCTGCGGTGACTGCTTCAGTTGCAGCGGACGACTCGGTCGAGACGGTTGTCTCAACTGTGACGGTTGCCTCAGCTGCATCGTTAGTTGCAGTCGTTGCAGTAGTTGCGGTTGCTTCTGTCACCTC
>NZ_CAUSFQ010000062.1:0-8362 GCF_963530955.1 Lancefieldella parvula
GCAACTACGCGCCAGAATCTATTCTGAGGATTACCAAAGTAAAAGCCAATTTCTCGAGACTTGGGACTAGGCATGGATCCCAAAAGCAGCACGCGAGAGTCAGGGAAGATGATGGGGTCAAGCGTGTTCTCTACATGCGCAAGCACTGTTTTTGTACTATCGCCGGCAGGCTGTGGCATCTTTGCAGCCACAGCTACTCACCTTCTTGCAGCGGCTCAACAAACTCCTGCAAATCATCAAGGCGCAGCACAGTTACTTGGCCGTAGCCGGCTCCACCTGTAGTGCCTGTGTCAATTCCCCACTTATCGCCATCTGACTGGACCCATTGCGCAAGGCCATCAGGAGTGGTGGCACTGCGGTTCAAGTTTTTTGCACCAAAACTTGCTAACAAAGGAGTGGGTGTATGGCCACAAATTACAATAGGATACGCTGCTTCTGACGTGCGGAAATCCGTAGGATATTGCCAGAACTCTTCACGAATCCACAAAAGATCGTTTTCAGACTGCTTACTTAAGTACTGCTCCAAAGAAGCCTTATCCCAGGCGGTTGGCAAGGGAACACCGTTAGACCTTACGCCCGCATGAACCAGAACAAAATCTCTGCCTTGGACCTCAACGGTGGCGTACAAAGGAAGCGCCTGCAACCAGTCAATCAGCTCACCATATTCTTCTTCAGAAAGCGTCTTGAGCTCAGCAAGTGTTGCGTCTCCCCCGTTAATCTGCCACATGAACTGAGCTTCAATATCGGCTTCTGGGTCCAACGCTTGCAGCGCAAGCTGCTCATGATTGCCCATTAAGACCGTACAGTTAGGAAGCTCGCGAATTGTCTTAATAGTGGCAAGCGAGCTAGGACCACGATCAATCATGTCACCAAGACAATAGAACACGTCTGACTCGGTTGGATTAATACGCTCTAGAGCACGCCTAAGCGGCTCCACATGACCGTGAATATCAGAAAAAACGTACGTTGCCACAAAAACCTATTCTGTCGAACCTTCATCTGCAAGCGTCTGACCATCAAAGTTCAGATTTTGCGTAAGCTCTTTTGCAGTATCAAGATTAAAGTCTGGCGAGAAGAAAACGTCAAGTGCATACGGCACATTTGCCAGCGCATGGTCATACAAATCCCAGAAGCTCTCTTTGCGAATCTCTCCCGTGAAAGGATCAGTCCACTCATTTCCCGCCCTGTTATCAAAATCAGAATCAGAGGATTCTCTTGCCCCGTGAGAGAGTGCCTCAATCAAAGAGAACCTATTTGTACCAAAGGTACGCTCAAGATGACCAAGTAGCTTTCTCTTCTTACCTGTTGGCGAATATGCTAGATGTTGGATAATCCTAAAATCAACAGCAGCTGACGAGAAAATCCTGGTATCGGTAGGTTTTTCATACGTCCATAGCAACGCAAAGAAAAATACTCTATCCAAAACGTAAAGCGTATGCAGCGATGCCTTCAAAACCTCGCTATAAGGTCTATAGGTAGCTACCGTTTTACCAAGGTGAGCGTAAAGAATTGCTTCATCAAGGTCCTTCTCGATTTCTGCATGTACTTGATTTTTAGCAGATTCATCCAAGCCCTCTACGCCTTGAGAGATAAGCATGTTTTGCCAGTAATAGACAAAAGGATGAGCAGTGGAATCAAGCATATAGTGGCAGAGAAATCCCGCAATATAAGCGCGAGCAACCGCAACATCTTTAAGTGGCAGAGGCGCAATTGCGTCTCGCATAGAAAGAAGAAGTTCAGGCGTTTTCTCTTTATGCATGATCGACGCATATTTAGCGTAGCGATGCAGCAGCGGATCTGCTGCTAAATAAAACAGCGGATCTGGACCTTGATTGCCCAGGAGAAAAGCTTCTCGCTCCTCCATTGTGGAGAAACCAAGTTTGCCTGCAGCTATATCAAAGGCATCTTTACCAAAGAAGTCATGAGTCAAAATTGCGGGCATGTCCATTCCTTTCAGTTTGCTACCGTCCATTTTACCCAGCAATGGCACAGTGCGTTAGAGAGAATATAAAACAGCATGTAGTCACTATTGTGAGCAAGTTACCTCTAAACTCTCTTCAGCTACCGCCTACCGAATAATGAGGCCTACCCCCTGTAGCAATACTTAAATATTTGATATCTTTAAACACACTTGGGGGAGATATTTTCTGTCTGAGCCATCTAGCTTGTATTGCGACTACAAGCTGGGAAAGTAAGGATCTAAGGAGTGAGATATTCCTTACGGCCAGCAAAGAAAAAACCTGCAAAGACAGAGAATATCTAATTGAGGGGAGCAATCATGGCATGCTGCTATGAGAAGCTTATCTCTGCAGGTAAAAATAGTCTCTGCAGAGCCAAAACATCACGTTCTTCTCGCATGAAGAAGCGTGAGTAACATGAATACGGCAAGAAAAATCAAACTCTATAGGATGCTTACGGCTCTTGCCTATGGCGACGCCTATGGCATGCCAACAGAGATGATGTCACCACACCAAATTGATTTTGCGTTTCCTGATGGAGTTCAGAGTCTTTCAAGTCCTCCAAAAAATGACTTCTTTGGAAGACCTTTTACCGCAGGTCAAACCACAGATGACACCGCAAACGCAATCATTCTGACTAAAAATATTATTGATAATCAGGGGATTTTTAACCAGTCGAGCTACTTTGACGCACTAGAAAATTATGTGGCAACAGAGCCAAACGCTGCCCAGGTAGTTGGCCCTTCTACAAGAGCTGCGTTAGCCAATCGACTTTCTGGCCACTCGCTTAAAACATGCGGTCGCCTTGGAACCACTAACGGATGCGCCATGAAATGTGCGCCAATGGCTTCAATTGTTAGTTGGAAAGACAAACATGCGCTCATTAACAGCGTTACTGAGCTTGCACTTCCCACGCACGGAACCAACGTAGCTATCATGGGTGCATCAATGATTGTTGCCGCCATAAGCAGAGGTCTTTCTGAAAACTCGTTTACGGTAGAGGACGCTCTTGAAACTGCTTTAAGCTATGGACACCGAGCTCTCTACACAAAAATTGGTACACAAATGCCTATGCCTAGCATGTACCAGAAGTGCATCATGGCGCTGGAGTTCTGCGAGGGTGCCAAAAACCTTGAGGCTCCTCTAGCGGCATCAAGAGACATCTACGACTACTGTGGCTGTGGTTACGAAACCATAGAGACCATCCCTGCAGTTCTTGCAGTGGTAAAGCTCTCACAAGGAAAAGTCTCTAAAGCAGCGAGAATAGCTGCAGAGATGGGTGGAGATACAGATACCATTGGATCTATTGCCTGCGCTATTTGCTCTCAGATTCACTATGACGTTTTGCCTGATGAAGTACGTCTGCTTGAGCGCGTCAATGGATACCAGTTTGAAAAACTTGCAAACGATTTGGAAAACGCCACTTCCCTACCGTATGATGTAGCTATCTAGTTTGCGCTCTTTGCGCCATAGCATACGTTTCTTGTAGGAGGCGCCATGAGCTCTTGTGCTCTTATCGATTTGCATGTTCATCTTGATGGATCAATCCCACTTCCTGCCGCAGTTCAACTTGCAGCAGAAGAGGGGCTTGATTTCTCTTTGGCTGAGCTTCAAGAAAAGATGCAAGTCCCAGCTCATTGCCAGGATCTTAACCAGTATCTTGCTACATTTGAGCTGCCGCTCAAGCTTATGCAGTCAGCACAGGGCATTCGTACGGTTGCAAAGGCATTTCACGAGCAACTTGACGCAGAGGGCATTCTCTATGCTGAACCCCGCTTTGCACTAGGAAGCCTTACTGCAGAAGGTCTTTCTCAGCAAGAAGTTCTTAAGGCTGCTCTTGCTGGTAGAGCTGACTTCTATGCAGAGCATCCACAGTCAGAGCTCCACACGGCATACATTATTTGCGCTATGCGTGGCACAGGTAAAGAGCTTAAGCACAAAAATGAAGAGTCAATTGATCTAGCGGCAGCGTACCTTGGAAATGGCGTCGTAGCAGCAGACTTAGCAGGAGCAGAAGCGCTCTTTGCCACAGAGATTTTCTCGTCACTTTTTGCTGAAGCACAAAGAAAAGACGTTCCTTTTACTATCCACGCGGGAGAAGCAGCTGGCCCAGAAAGCATCAAGGCTGCACTTCGACTTGGCGCACAACGTATTGGCCACGGTGTTCGCTCTTTGGAGGACACAGGCGTTATCCAGGACCTTAAAGCTGCAAATGTTGCGCTTGAGATTTGCCCTACCAGCAACCTTCAGACGCGTATCTTTGAGTCAATAGAGCGCTTCCCTCTTGAGCAACTGCTTGATGCTGGCCTGACGGTTACTATCAATACAGACAACATGACCGTCTCCAACACTACCCTCTCGCGCGAGTTTGAGCTTTTGCAGCAGCACTGCGGTCTAGACAAAAATACCGCACGTGAGCTTGCTGAAAATGCTGCACGTGCGGTATTTGGCGATTCTAGCGAGAAGGACCGTCTACTAGCCTACCTTAGGCAACAGTAGCCTCATATCCTGCCTGAACAACAGCGTCAACCAATGCGCTATCAGCGACATCAGAAGAGAGCTCAACTACAGCGCTCTTCTCGTCAAGTGAAACGGTTGCCTTAGAGACACCCTCGACAGCCTCAAGAGCCTGTGTGACGTGTGCAACACAGTGCTGGCAAGACATGCCCTCTACGTTTAGTTTCTTCTCCATATAAGATTCCTCCTTCTGTGACGCGGATGCGTCGTTTGTGGACTTAGTTTGAACGTCAATGACTGGTTTTGTGTCATGAGCGTCTTGGCGAGTTGCTGAGCTGGTATTCTTTGGCTTCCAGGTACGCAGGCGCAGTGCATTGCATACAACAAAGACTGACGAGAAGCCCATGGCGGCTGCACCAATCATAGGGTTCAGTGAAATACCAAATGGATACAACAGGCCCATAGCTACAGGGATACAAATGGTGTTATAGAACAGTGCCCAGAACAGGTTTTCTTTGATGTTGGTCATAGTGGCACGAGAAAGCTCAATTGAAGTTGCAACATCAGCTGGATCAGACTTCATCAAGACAATGTCAGCGGACTCAATAGCAACATCGGTACCTGCACCAATTGCAATTCCCACGTTTGCTCGAGCGAGTGCTGGAGCATCGTTGATGCCATCGCCAACCATGACAACGTTTTCTCCAGCGTCCTGGAACTGCCTAATGTAGGACTCTTTTTGGCTTGGCAAGACGTCAGAGATTACCTGATCAACACCAAGCTCTTTACCAATGACGTTTGCCGTTGTTGCCTGATCTCCGGTAAGCATGACAGACTTAACGCCCATAGCACGAAGACGAGCAATGGTAGATGCGCTAGTTTGCTTAACCTTGTCGGCTACAGCAATGACACCAAGGAGCTTACCCTCAAGTGCAAAGTACAGCGGTGTTTTTGCCTGTTCAGCTAGCTGCTGAGCCTGGGAAGTCAGCTCTTGTGTGCTGATGCCCTCCTGTTCCATAAGACGAGCGTTTCCTGCTACAAGGCGTTTTTCGTTAACCTTTGCTGAAAGGCCTCCGCCAGCAACTTGCGAGAACTCCTGTACATCAAGAGAGCTGCCTGCAGACTCTCCTAGCTTCTCTTGAGCGTACGTAACAATTGCCTGCGCAAGTGGATGTTCGCTCTTTTGCTCAAGCGCATATGCATACTCAAGTAGCTGGTGCTCGGAAGTTCCACCTGCACAAAGTACGTCAGTTACGCTCGGCTTGCCCTCAGTGAGCGTTCCGGTCTTATCAAGAACAACCACGGTTGCTCGGACTGCGCCCTCAAGCGCCTCGGCGGACTTGACCAAAATACCATTTGAAGCGCCCAGGCCGGTGCCCACCATAATGGCGGTAGGCGTTGCCAGGCCAAGTGCACAAGGGCAGGAAATAACCAGAACAGCAACAGCGTGCGAAAGAGCAACCGCAAAGTCACCAGGAGCTACAAAGACAAACCATGCTGCAAACGTTACCAATGCAATTCCAATGACAACAGGTACAAAGATGCCAGCAATGCTGTCAGCAAGACGCTCAATAGGCGCTTTGGAGCTTGTTGCCTCGTCAACCAGGCGGATAATGCCTGCAAGTGTAGTGTCATCGCCAACAGCGGTGGCACGCATCTTAAACCAGCCGCCGGTAGATACCGTAGCACCTGTCACGGAATCGCCAACGGTCTTACTTACAGGAACGGGCTCTCCGGTAATCGCGGACTCATCGACAGATCCTTCTCCCTCGATGAGCTGGCCATCAACAGGAATTGACTGACCAGCCCTTACCACAAGCACGTCTCCAACCACAACGGTATCTGCAGGAACTTCTTGTTCAACACCGTCTTTGACGAGAATAGCAGTCTTTGGGGCAAGGTTCATAAGTGCGTTAATTGCACCTGTGGTATGACCTTTTGCGCGAGCCTCAAAGAACTTACCCAAGGTAATCAGAGCAAGAATCAAACCAGCGGACTCAAAGTACATGCCATGCATTGCCTGGTGAGCTGCAGTCACATCTCCTGCGACAAAAGCGTTTGCCATTTGATACAGACTGACAACGCTGTAGGCAAACGACGCTGCTGAACCCAGCGCAATGAGCGAATCCATATGAGGAGTGCCATGCAGCAATGAGCGGAATCCACCAACAAAATAGTGGCGACAAATAAACAGAATAGGAATGCAAAGCAAAAGCTCGGTAAGAGCCAAGTTCATCATGCCATTCATACCAGAAACAGCAGGCGGAACAGGTGCTCCCATCATCTCACCCATGGCAAGATAGAACAGTGGAATGGCAAACGCCATTGAGGAGATAAGTTCAATCCTCTTTTGCTTTACCGCCTTTTCTGAAGCATCGGTAGCATCTGCCTTAGTAGTTGCAGCAGAATCTTTTTTGTCGCTACGAGGTGTTGCCTCATAGCCTGCTTTGCTTACTGCGTCAGAAATCTGCTTGAGGGTATCTGGATTACCGTCGTAATCAACTTCCATAGAATTCTTAAGCAGATTAACGCGAGCCTCAGAGACACCAGAAACAGAGTTTGCCGCCTTCTCTACGTGCGCAGAACAACTTGCACACGTCATTCCTTGTACATCAAAAACTTTCTGATCCATAACGCCACCTTACATAAAACGCTTAAAGAGGTCCATGACCTCATCAATAACATCTGTATCACCCGACTGGATGCGGTCAACCACGCAAGACTCCAGGTGATCCTGCATTACTTCTCTTGAGATGGCCTTAACCGCAGACTCAACTGCTGCAAGCTGAATAAGGACGTCTCCGCAATAACGATCCTCATCGATCATTGTTTTAATGCCATTTAACTGGCCGATTGCACGGTTAATACGGCGAGAAACTCCACTTTTAAGCTCATTTGAGCGAGGAGTAGCCTTGTGATCACAATGACAACAAGTTTCCTGTGGTTGGCTGTCTTTCTGAGCCATCTGTCCTCCTTTGTATACCCATAGGGGGTATTAAGTACTATAAACAGTATACCCCCATACGGTATTTTTATGCAAGAAAAAACAGCGACCGAAGAAGCGTTCAGTCAGGGATTTATAGAAATCAAGTTTAACTGAGCCTTTAAACGGTACAAAAGAAGAAACGACCACACAAAAGTAGAAATACTCCTGTGTGGTCGCTTTCTTGTGCCTAGTTATATCGCATACCAAAAAGTATGTGAGCTAATCATAAGTTGCTGTATCTTCAACTACCATCAGCAATGACTCATTTGAAACAACATCAGCTTAATTCACCGTATTCGGTTCATAAGTGGTAAATGAACCACCAACACCAAAGAACTTCTCAAAGAATGATTTCAGCTTATCAATGACACCCTGCTTCTTAGTAGTTCTGTTGCCACCACCGAAACGAGATATAGGGGGCATTAGCTTATCTATATCCGTACCTGTTGTTTTGATTTCACCATCACAAAAGGCAGTCTCAATGAACTTCCTTGTTTCAAGCTCTTTAAGTTTTTCTTCCTTAATAATCTGAACAAGTTCTTCTTCTCGTTTTTTAGCTACATAATTGTGCCATTCAGTCATAACATCTTCAACATCATTAATACCAGAAATAAAGGTTTCAATAAGTGCTTTCTTGCTACGAAGCTCCGGACTGGCATCAATAGCCTTTTTGATTGTGACAAGTACTTCTTTATCTTCGCAATGGCTATCATGATACTTCTTAACGAGCATAAGGATATAGTCGATATTGATTTCTATCTGCTTAATAAGTTAAACTTCAAAGACAATATCATCTATAATATCTGTGCTTTCACCATGTTTGCGTCTTTCGTTCCATTCATCACGCAAATCTTGATACCTGCCGAGATAATCCTGTAAATCACGTTCAGAAATCATCTCTTTACCTGAAAATTCATCAAATGCAGACAATAGATTTCTCATGCGTAGAATTGCACCAAAT
>NZ_CAUSFQ010000063.1:0-8240 GCF_963530955.1 Lancefieldella parvula
CAAATACCTTCTGCAAAACCAGAACATCCAACAGGCAACGTGTACCTGGACTTTGCCGCAGCTACACCTATGGATCCGCGTGTAGTCGATGCAATGATTCCGTACTTTACCGAGAAGTTCTATAACCCATCGGCACCGTATGCGCTGTCTCGCCAGGTTCGTGACGAGGTAGAACGATCACGTGCTGTCTTGGCGCACGCTATCGGCGCTCGTCCAGGAAACGTGGTACTCACGGCAGGTGCTACAGAGGCCAACAACCTGGCGTTTGCAACTGTTTCGGAAGACGCTCACGTTATCGTTGACGCCATTGAGCATGAGAGCGTTCTAGCGTGCGCAGGGATTTTCTCGCACAAGACGCTCCGCGTAGAAGCAGATGGTCGTGTGGACCCAGAGCGGGTTGTAAAAGCACTCAAGCCAGAGACCGAGCTGGTTTCTATTGAACTTGCAAACGGCGAGATTGGCACCATTCAGCCTATCCGAGAGATTTCGCAGGTGCTTGCCAAGGAGCGCTCACGCAGGCTAGCAGCAGGGGAGACTCGTCCGCTGCACTTGCACGTAGACGCTTCTCAGGCGGCGGCGTACTTGAGCGTAAACGTGTCGTCGTTGGGCGTGGACATGCTGACGCTTTCTGCTGCAAAGCTTTCTGGTCCCAAGCAGGTAGGCCTTCTGTGGGCTTCCGATGACGTGCGCTTAAGGCCGCTGGTGCTCGGCGGTGGGCAAGAGGGCGGCGTTCGTTCAGGTACAGAGAACGTCGCGGGCGTCATTGGTTTTGCGTGTGCTTTAGCGCTTGCAGATGAGACTCGCACTGACGAGGCAAAGCGGGTTTCTCGCCTTAGAGATCAGCTGCAGACGCTGCTTTGCGCGGAGTTCCCGCAGATGATTGTCTCGGGACCAAAGAACGCCAAGCTGAGGCTCCCTAACTTGCTGCACGTTTCGTTCCCGGGGCTTGAAGCTCGTCGTCTGGTTATTTTGCTTGAGCGCCTGGGCGTGTCAGTGGGAACGGGCTCTGCGTGCGCTGCATCAAAAATGCAAATATCTCACGTGCTCGAGGCAATCGGGGTACCGCGAGAAGTAGCAGCGGGAAGCCTCAGGTTAACGCTTGGAAGAACTACCACAGAAGACGACATCTTGTACGCAGCTTGGGCAATTGCCGAGGCCGTCAAGCAGGAGTCTGCTCGTGTAGGAGTGACATGGGAGAACTAGTTTACCTTGGCATGAGCGGCGGCGTTGATTCGGCGCTTTCTGCAGCTCTACTTCTTGAGGCGGGCTATAACGTCAAGGCTATCTATATGCGCAACTGGTCCAAGGACCTGCCCGGCTTTAAGTGTCCTTGGGCAGATGATTTGGCCGACGCTGAGCGCGTGTGCGTAACGCTTGGCATTGATTTGGACGTGTGGGACTGTGAAGCCGAGTATAAGGCTACCGTTGTGGATTACCTGCTTGATGCCTACGAGCACGGTCGTACGCCCAATCCAGACGTTATGTGCAACCAGACGGTAAAGTTTGGCACCCTTGCAGAACGCGCCTTTGCTGAGGGTGCAGATTTTGTTGCAACAGGTCACTACGCTCAGAATGTCCTTGGCACCAAAAAACTTCTGCGCGCCGCAGACGCTCACAAGGATCAGACGTATTTCCTATGGCGTGTACCAGGTCATTTGTTTGAGAGAACACTCTTTCCAATTGGACACATTCCCACTAAGGCAGAGGTTCGTGCTATGTGCGCAGAGCGAGGCTTGGGCATAGAAACTAAGCCAGATTCCGACGGTATTTGCTTTATTGGTCCTGTTGGTTTGCGCACGTTTTTGCTGGACACCTTCAAGAAAAAGCAGGGCGACGTTATTGAGTGGGAGACAGGCAAGGTTCTTGGCACCCATGACGGAGCGTTTCTCTTTACCGTTGGCCAGAGAAAAGGCCTGAACATTGGTGGAGGCCCTGCTCGCTATGTAGTAGCAACCGACACGCTTAAGAATGTGGTCTACGTAACCTCTGACCTCAACTGTCCTGCGCTGTGGACTTGTCGCATGGAGCTCTCGGACATGCACTGGATTTCTGGAGAACCTGCAGCTAACGGTAGGTATGTGGTCAGAACTCGTCACACAGGCGCGCTGGTTCCCGTAACGTTTACGCTCACAGATAATCAATGTGGATTTATTGAATTTGACCAGCCGGTAAAAACTGTTGCAGCAGGTCAATCGGCGGTTTTGTACAACGGCCAGGAAGTCGTTGGCGGTGGCATTATTGAGGCCGACAAGAGTATACTTGAGCGGTTCATGTAAAATGAAAAGCAGGTAGGTGGCGAGAAACCCTTTGAGGTTGCATCGCCTACCTGCATAGAGTGTTGTTTCTGTACACGTATTGTGATCCAGAGTCCAAGGAGGTGCCCATGGATCGCCCAGATGGCGCGTCTGAAACCGAGCACCCCTCATCTACACCGCAGGTAACGGTGAAGATTGGATCTACAACCGTTAAGGGTGTTTCAACTAAAAAACCTAAGATTAGTGTTGCTCCTACTTCTTCATCCGAGCAGGTAGAAGAGGCAAAAGAGAGCTTTGGTCAGGTTAGAAAAAGCATCCTCTTTCTCTTTGCAGTCGTAATTCTTTATGCACTCTACATTGTCTTCTCTGGTCAGTTTGATGAGTTTGTTGTTGCTCTGGCAGACGTAGATACAGGCTGGCTCATTGCTGGCGCTCTGTGCTACTTTGTCTACTATTTCCTGGGTATTCTCGCCTATGTAATTTCAGTCATTACAGACCCCGAGAGTCCCGTTGGTGTTCGAGACCTGATGAGCGTTGAGGCGTCGGGCATATTCTTCATGAACCTCACCCCAAATGGTGCAGGTGCTGCTCCCGCTCAGATTTATCGCCTGACTCGTGCAGGTATTTCTGTTGGCCAGGCAGGTGCTCTACAGTTCACACGCTTTGTTATGTACGAGGCGGGCGAGGGCATCTTTGCAGCTCTTATGCTTATCTTCAGGGCTAATTATTTCTACGAGCAATTTGGCGACGTTACGGTTATTGGCGTAATTTTGTTCGGCGCAAAGATAGTGATGGTCGCAGTTATCTTGGCCATTTGCCTGCTTCCTAAAATGGTAAAGACAGTGGGCAACTGGGGCTTAAGGCTTCTTTCACGCTTGCGCATTGTAAAGCGCTATGACCACTGGCATGGCATCATTAACACGCAGGTAGATGAGTTCTCAAACGGCTTCAAGACCGCCGCTAAGAACATTCCAGAGATGTGTGTTGTCTTGCTGGTTACTTTGGTTCAGCTGGGTTGCCTCTATGCGCTTCCATACTTTGTCTTGCGTGCACTTGGCCAGCCCGCAGATCTTCTGACCTGCCTTGCATCTGGTTCAATGCTTGAGCTTTTGACCTCGGCCATTCCACTTCCTGGTGGTACTGGTGGCGCTGAGGGCGGCTTTGCCTTCCTGTTTGGTCACATGTTTGGCGAGGAAATTGCCGCAGGCTTTGTACTCTGGCGCGCTATCGAGTATCTGCTTCCAACTCTGGCAGCAAGCATGCTTTTGGGCCTCAGATCTCACGATCACGAGCCTATCTACCATAAGTGGAATCGCTTCCGTCAGCGTTTCTCGGCCTTTGTAAATGGCGAGAAACCCGCTGTTGCTTCTACATCGCCTCGTCCAGATACCTCTGGCATTCAAATTAAGGTTAAGCGTAAGAAGTAGGGAAGAGATAAGAAAGAAAAGCCAGAATGTGGCTTGATGCATGAGTTTGTTCTATAGGACAGATGTATGAGCAGCACTTGGTAAAGGAAGTACTCTTATGCGCAATACACCAAAACCCATTCTGATAATTCTTGCACCAATTCTTATTGCCGTTGCCGTTGGTCTTGTCTATGATCTGCAGAATTTCTTACAGGACATTCCGGAAGTACGTGACAATCCAATGCTCTTAGCAGGCGTGGCTTTGTTTATACCAATGCTTGTTGCACTGGTTAAGGACACGTTTGACGCACACGGTCTCTAGGCGAAGGTTATTTTTGTTGAGTTGGCTTTGAGAAAAAGAACAGGTATATTCCAAAGCCAAGTTTAATTGCCGCATCAATATAGGCAGTTATTGTCAGTGGGATGTCTGGAAAAATATAACCTATACCAACATTAACGGCGCAGAGTATAGCCAAATAGATCATCGATTTTCCGTGTACAAAGTAATAGAGGAAAAAGTGCAGCGCCGTGGCCATTAACGCGCCCAACCAAATAAGTCTCCAGTTTTCAGTTGCAAAAAATGGTCCACCTAATAAAAACATCAAAATGAATAAGAAAATCACAGCGTATAGAGACATTTTGTTCTGGAACTTACTTGAAGGACCATCGGAAAATCTATTGAGAACTTTCTTATTTGTATTTATAGATAAGAAGGCTGCAACATATCCAAAGCTAAATACGGACATATTGATAATCTGCTTTCCACCTATTACGGTAGCTGCAAAAATGATGAGAGCTACAACAATTAACCAGAGACCGCATGATTTCTTATAATTAAAGTGAAGCTTCTCGTCTTTGTTATATTCCAGAAAGTTCATAAGTTTCTCCCTCAATCGAACCGCTTGCCATAATACTTCTGACCGTATGCTTTTACAATCCAGTTGCCTATTTTTTAATAATTGAGGTGCAGAAGACGTACGGGTTTAAAAGGCGGTCATTCATTTGATAGCCCGCGGTATTTAAATAGCCGTCAATGCATTGACGAGACGCTCTTGTGCAAATTTCTAAAAAAGTTGAGTTTGACGGTTGCAAGAGGGGCGGGTTTCTCGTAATATATCCCTTGCTGCATCCCCAGCAGCAAACATATTCGGGCGTTTAGCTCAGGGGGACGAGCGCTTCCCTGACACGGAAGAGGTCATAAGTTCAAATCTTATAACGCCCACCAACTGTTCACAGGTCAGAGTAATCTGGCCTGTTTCTTTTTGTGGATATAAATAGTAATCATTATTGTTATTGACAAAAGAGTTAAAGAGAGTAAACTTCTAACTAGCACGTTTTACAAATTGTTTTACTTACAGAAAGGAACTGACTATGTCTCTTATTGGTAAGCAAATTGGTGATTTTAAGGTAAACGCATTCCAGAACGGTGACATCACCGAGGTAAGCAAGGAGTCTACACTGGGCAAGTGGAGCCTGTTCTTCTTCTATCCAGCTGACTTTACCTTTGTCTGCCCAACTGAGCTTGAGGATCTTGCTAACAACTATGACAAGTTCCAGGCTGCTGGCGCAGAGGTCTACTCTGTCTCTTGCGACACTGAGTTTGTCCACAAGGCATGGCACGAGGAGTCCGAGCGTATCTCTAAGGTAACCTACCCAATGCTCGCTGACCCAGCTCACGTTCTTGCAAGGAACTTTGAGGTCCTTATTGAGGATGCTGGCCTTGCCGAGCGCGGTGCTTTCATCGTTGACCCTGAGGGTGTCATTCAGGTTGAGCTTGTCACCGCTGGTGGCATTGGTCGTAACGCTGAGGAGCTTCTCCGTCTTCTCCAGGCTGCACAGTTTGTTGCAGAGCACGGCGATCAGGTCTGCCCAGCTAAGTGGCAGCCAGGTGCTGAGACCCTGAAGCCAAGTCTTGACCTTGTTGGTCAGCTCTAAGATTTAGGAGCTTACAATGACCGACGTCAAAGACCTCTACGACGCGGTGATTATCGGCGGTGGGCCAGCTGGGCTCACCGCCGCCCTCTATCTGGCCCGCGCTCGCTACCGTGTTCTAGTTGTCGAGAAGGACCATTTTGGCGGACAGATCACTATTACTAATGAGGTCGTTAATTACCCGGGAGTTTTCTCTACTAGTGGCTCTGAACTCTCAGAAACCATGCGTAAGCAGGCTGAGGCCTTTGGCGCAGAGTTTTTGCTGGCAGAAGTCACTGACCTGGATATGTCCGGAGATGTCAAGGTAGTTCACACCACCAAAGGTGAGCGTCCCTGCCTCTCCGTTCTTCTCGCTACAGGAGCACATCCACGTCATATTGGCTTTGTGGGAGAAGAGGACTACCAAGGTCACGGCGTTGCGTACTGCGCTACCTGCGATGGCGAGTTCTTTACCGGCAAGGAAGTCTTTGTCATTGGTGGAGGCTTTGCAGCTGCAGAAGAAAGCGTATTTCTAACTAAGTACGCAAAGCACGTCACGGTTCTTGTGCGCGAGGAAGCATTTACCTGCGCCCCTGCGTCGTCCGAGGCTGCTCGCACTAATCCAAATATTACGGTTCTGTACAACACGCAGGTTGAATCCGTTGCCGGAGATTCCGCACTTAGGTCTATTACGTACAAGAACCTCAAGACGGGCGAGAAGACCACGTTTGCTCCAGAAGATGGCGATTCTATTGGCGTCTTTGTCTTTGCGGGCTATGCGCCAGAGACCGACCTGGTAAAAGAACTGGCTCAGACTGATGATTACGGCTATCTGATCACCAACGAGCATCAAGAAACAACCCGTGAGGGTCTTTTTGGTGCTGGTGATGTGTGTCAGAAGCCATTGCGTCAGGTTGCAACGGCTATCGGTCAGGCAGCAACTACCGCTACCGAGATGGAGCGCTATATCAAGCGCGCTCAGGAGAAAACTGGCCTTGTTCCACAGATGAACGTCACGCGCATCTCGTCCAAGAAGGAGGCTCCTGAGGCTCCTGCGGCCAAGACCACCTCTGCCTCTGGAGAGCTTTTCACCGACGACATGAAAGCGCAGCTCAACGCTGTCTTTGAGCGCATGGCACGTCCGCTTGTGCTTCAGCTTGAGCTTGATCAGAGGCCTGTTTCTGAGGAACTTGTTGCGTACATGGAGGAGCTTTCTTCTATGACCGATAAGCTGAGTGTCCAGACGGTCTCAGACACGGGCGAGAAGAACCTTCCCGTTGTTCGCGTTTGCGCAGAAGATGGCACGCCAACAGGCCTTGCGTTCCACGGTGTTCCTGGCGGTCATGAGTTCACCTCATTTGTACTGGGACTCTACAACGCTGCAGGTCCTGGTCAGCCTATCAGTGACGAGGATAAGGCATCTATTGCCGCTATTGAGTCAAAGACACATCTTCAGGTTTTGGTGGGACTCTCTTGTACCATGTGCCCAGATGTTGTTGTGGCCGCTCAGCGCATTGCTGCAGACAATCCTCAGGTCACCTGCGATGTCTACGACATCAATCACTTCAAGGAGCTCAAAGACACCTATGACGTCATGAGCGTTCCTTGCTTGGTTATCAACGACGGTCAGAAGGTTGACTTCGGTAAGAAAAATCTCTCTCAGATTTTGTCGCTCATTCCATAAGATCCATTTGCGTCCAGGAGAGGGTGGCGCTCATGAATATGCCGAGAAGACCAACGGTCTTCTCGGCATTTTTTGCGACGTATGAAGTAAGCGTATGAAGCTTGTCTAGAGGTGCAAGGCCACGTCCCCTTTACAGAGCTTTTTGCTGGTAGAGACCTGCATCGTTAAAGCCTTGCGCACGATAGTAAGCGCGCGTTCCAATTGAGCTAATAACGTTAAGACTGGTATAACCCGCATGTGCTGCGATAGAGGAGGCTTTGGCAAGAAGCTTTTGGCCCAAGCCCTGGTGTTGAGCAGACATTCCTTCTGAGCCCAGCGAAAGCGCCTGTCCGTACACGTGAAGCTCTCTGATCATGGCCTGACCTGGCTGTACCAGCAGCTCATTGGCGGCAACATCACATACGCCAGAGGTTAGTTTGTCCCAGTGGGGAAGCGAAAGCCTGCAGAAACCTGCGATTTTATTGTCAGCAGTTACCCACTGCAGGAAGTGCTCGTCACTGACTGCGGTAGTGTAGGTAAAGTCTTGAAGGGTAAGTTCCGCGGCACGTACCTGCTGCTGGTTAATCTCTCTAAAGCGAATCTCCTGTACGCGGTTTGCAACATCTTCAGAGGTAAGTTCCTGCTCAACCATCTGACGAAGGTTGGTATGTTTGTTTCCCACCAGAATATCGGTGGCACTAATGTCTCTGATCATACGAGAAATGCGCACGTATGGAGGCGTTGCAAGCATGTCTTGAACAAGCATGTCTACCAGCTCATCTTTGGCGTATGGCTGCCATGCACCCTCACGGTATTTCTGGACCAATTGCGTTCCAGATACCAGTGCACAGGGGTAGAGCTTAATCTCGTCAGGGAGAAATCCTGGATCTGTGACAAATGTTTTAAAGTCCTGTTTATCTGCTTCAGGTGTTGCCCCAAGAAGATTGACCATTAAGTGAGAGTGGATTTTAAATCCATACAAACGAATGAGTGAGAAAGCTCGTT
>NZ_CAUSFQ010000064.1:0-8147 GCF_963530955.1 Lancefieldella parvula
GGGGCGGAACCGCTCTTGGCTCTGCAGTTACCAGCGAGTTTGGCCTTCCGTGCAGCGTCCTAAATGACGTTCATGCTCACGCTCTGGGTGAGGCTCGTCATGGTGCTGGTCACGGCAAAGATAGCGTTTTAACCGTAGCAGTTGGTACGGGCATTGGTGGCGCCTTTGTGAACCACGGCATTTTGATGCTGGGCGCTCACGACGAGGCTGGTCACATTGGTCACGTTGCAACTCCAGCAGCTGCAGGCGTTGATTGTCCTTGTGGTGGAACTTCTCACCTTGAGCCTGTTTCCGCAGGTCCTGGCATTATTCGCGAGTACGTTCGCCTTGGTGGCTCCGACACGCTTGAAGACGGTTCTGCTCTTGATGGCGCAGACATTGACCGCAGAGCTCTTGCTGGCGAGAAGATCGCTCAGGCTGCAGAGGAGCGCTCAGGCCGCGCACTTGGTGAGGTTCTGGGAAGCATGTGTAACATGCTTGATCCTTCTGTCATCATTCTGTCTGGCTCCGTTGCAGAGTGCGGCAAGTACTGGCACGAGGCACTTGAAGCTGCATTTAAGCTGCAGGCAATGCCTCCCGTTCAGGCAACGCCCATTGTGAAGGGCACGCTTGGTGGAGAAGCCCCTCTTATTGGAGCTGCAGAAAACCTTGTTCTACCTGGCTATTTAGAGACACGTCTTTAGGCAGAAGCATGTCAGCAGGCAAATTGCTTGCTGACCAGACACGCCGCAAAGACATATACCTTTTATGTACGTACATTCTTGTGAGGAGAATACCGTGGCATATTCAGAGCTTGTTGAGTCACTTAAAGGAAAACTCATTGTCAGCGTCCAGGCGTATCCTGGTGAGCCTATGAGGCATCCAGAGACCATGGCTCAGATTGCTCGCGCTTGTGAGCTTGGCGGCGCTGCAGCTATTAGGTGCCAGGGTTTGTCTGACATCTCTGCCATTAAAGGTAGAGTTGAAATTCCTGTTATTGGCCTCTGGAAAGAGGGTCATGAGGGTGTCTACATTACTCCTACGCTTCGTCATGCGCGTGCTTGTATTCACGCTGGCGCAGATGTTGTTGCCCTGGATGCAACAGACCGTCCAAGGCCAGATGGTAGAACCTTTGAAGAGACCGTTGCAGCTCTGCGTGCAGAGTCTGACGTGCTGATTATGGCTGACTGCATGACTATGGATGATATTCGTCGCTCTGTTGCTGCTGGTTGTGACCTTGTTTCAACCACACTTTCTCACAACAAGGCTGCTATTGATACAACGCTTGATGATGGCCCTGACATTGCCCTTCTCAAGCAGGCAACTACTGAATTCCCAGGTATTGCCATTATTTGCGAGGGCCACGTCCACACACCACAAGACGCAAAAGATGCTCTTGATGCAGGCGCTTGGGCGGTTGTTTCAGGTACAGCCATTACGCACCCAACTTCAATTACCTCTTGGTTTGCTGCAGCACTTGAGGATTAACGCTTGGAGCGGTAAGGTTTTCTCGTCACGTATTTAAGGAGCGCCTGTGAAGAAAAACGATCCTACATCTTCAGTTATTCCCGACATTGTCATTATTACGGGTATGTCTGGATCGGGTCGTACGCAGGCGCTTCACGTGTTTGAGGATATGGGTTATTTCTGCATTGATAACCTGCCACCAGCTCTTATTTTGCAGCTTTCTAACCTTGTGGGCATTAACACAGGTGTTGGCCGTCACTTGGCTGTTACCTGTGATTTGCGCTCGCAAGGTCTTTTTGATGACATCTCTGAAGCTCTGAAGTCTCTTGCAGATCACGAGCTCACCTACAAGATTGTGTATCTGGACTCCTCAGACGAAGTACTTATGCGTCGCTATAGCGAGAATCGCCGTCGTCATCCTTTAGCGCAGGAGGGAGAAAATCTCTCATCTGCAATTTCTAAGGAGCGCGCACAGCTTCAGGACATAAAAGCGCTGGCAGATGTGGTCCTAGATACCTCATCTATGCGCACTAATACGCTCAAGAGTCGTCTTCGTCGCGCATTTTCAGAGCTTGCTGAACAGCAGCTTATGGATGTTAGCGTATTTTCCTTTGGCTTCAAAAATGGTTTGCCCGTTGAGGCTGACCTCATGATTGACGTGCGATTCCTGCCTAATCCTTACTATGATCCAGAGCTCAGACCACTTACCGGTCTTGATGAGCCAGTAGCTCAGTTTGTCCTTGAGCACGGCACTACTAAGAAATTCCTTAAGTCTTGGTTTGAGCTGCTTGATGTAGTAATGCCTGGCTATGTGCAGGAAGGCAAAAGCTTGCTCTCTATTGCGGTAGGTTGCACGGGTGGCCAGCATAGAAGCGTTGCAATCGCCCGTGCTACCGCAGAGCATCTTACCAGCCAGGGCTATCGCGTAACGCTGTTCCATCGCGATCTTGATGCGGCTCAGAAGAAGTCTCAGCAGGCTGAGTAGAAGTTAGTCTGTCATGTCCTATACTGCCTTGGTAAAAAATGAGCTGGTCAGCGTACCAGAAATTCAGACGGATTGTGAATTAGCCCAGCTTTCTGCGCTTATTCGTGTTTCCGGAACGTTATCGATGCACGGTCCTGGTAAATTTGCCGTTCGCATTGTTACTGAGACTGGCACGGTTGCCCGAACAGTTATTAGTTCTTCTCGCCGTCTGTTTGATCTGGGTACTTCCGTTGAGTACCGCCGCTCTATCATGCATAAAAAACGCAACTATTTGCTTGAGATTTCTAACCAGGATTCGCTTGCAGAAGCACTTTCCGCTCTTGGCATTTATATACCGGGAGAAGGCCTGGTAAGTGGCATTCCTAAGAGTGTTATTCGCACCAAGCAAGCGCAGCGAGCTTTTTTGCGCGGAGCGTTTATGGCGGGCGGATTTTTGGCCGATCCCTTAAAAGATTTTCACTTAGAGATTGCTGTCTCGGGAGAAAGATTTGCCACTGAGCTGGTAAAACTTATGGGATCCATTGGTGTAAAGGCGCGGCTTAATCATCGTAACCGTCATACCAATGCACTCATGCGAACCAGAGAAATTTATGCTGTCTACCTTAAGAGCTCTGACGACATCATCAAGTTTTTGCGAGAGATTGGTGCGCCAACCATGGCGCGCGCTATCGCGTTTACCCGCGTGCAAAAGCATTATCGCAACAACGTCAACCGAGTTGTCAACGCAGAAATGGCAAATCAAACACGGTCTTCAAATGCAGCGGCAGACCAGTTAGCGCTTATAGAAAAGGCCGAGAAACTCGTTGGACTCAGAGCCCTGCCGCCAGCGGTCAGAGATTTTTGTCTTGCACGAAAAGATAACCCTGAGCTGTCATTATCAGCGCTGGGGGAGTCGTTTGTACCACCCGTATCCAAGTCCGCCATGTATCACCGACTGCTTCGTTTGGAAAAAATCGTTCAGGATTTAGAAAAAGATGCATAAGTTATCGGTGAGTGCGGTAAAATACTCGGTGTACGGTTTAAATGTTAATGAATCCGGAGAATGGCTCTGGGTCACCGAAAGGAGCATTACGTATGGCAGTAAAGGTTGCTATTAACGGTTTTGGCCGCATTGGTCGCCTTGCATTTAGGCAGATGTTTGGTCACGAGGGTTCCGAGATTGTTGCAATCAACGACCTTACTTCTCCAGAGATGCTTGCATATCTTCTGAAGTATGACTCTACTCAGGGCAACTATTCCCGCGATCACAAGGTAGAGGCAACTGACCACTCCATCATCGTTGACGGTCACGAGATTGTTATTTACAAGGAGGCAGACGCTAACAACCTGCCTTGGGGCGATCTCAACGTTGACGTTGTTCTTGAGTGCACTGGTTTCTACACTTCTAAGGACAAGGCACAGGCTCACATCAACGCTGGTGCTAAGAAGGTTGTCATTTCTGCTCCTGCAGGCAATGACCTTCCAACCGTTGTCTTCAACGTTAACCATGAGACCCTCACTGCAGATGACAACATCATCTCCGCAGCTTCCTGCACCACCAACTGCCTTGCTCCTATGGCAAAGGGTCTCAACGACTTCGCAACTATCAAGTCCGGTATCATGACCACCATTCACGCATACACTGGTGACCAGATGATCCTCGACGGCCCACAGCGCAAGGGTAACTTCCGTCGTTCCCGTGCTGGTGCAGAGAACATCGTTCCTAACTCCACCGGTGCTGCTAAGGCTATTGGCCTTGTTCTTCCTGAGCTCAACGGCAAGCTCATTGGTGCTGCTCAGCGCGTTCCTACGCCAACTGGCTCCCTCACCAACCTCTATGCTGTTGTTGACAAGAAGGTCACCGTTGACGAGGTCAACGCTGCAATGAAGGCATATGCAGAGACCATCCCAGAGACCTTTGGTTACAACGAGGATGACATTGTTTCCCGCGACATCGTCGGTGAGACCCACGGCTCCATCTTCGACGCAACTCAGACCATGTGCTCTGACCTTGGCGATGGCACCACTCTTGTCCAGGTCACCTCTTGGTACGACAACGAGAACTCCTACACTTCTCAGATGGTCCGCACCATCAAGTACTTCGAGAAGTTCGTTGCTTAAGTTCTAGTTACATAGACGCCTTAGGCGCGGTCGCAGCATCTGCCGCGATCGCGCCTTCTTTTGTTGGAAACGTATTTAAAGGAGTGACATGGCTTTTACAAAGAAGACTGTCCGCGATGCAGATGTTGATGGTAAGCGCGTACTTATGCGCGTTGACTTCAACGTGCCTCTGAAGGACGGCGTTGTTACTGACGACACCCGCGTTCGCGCTGCACTTCCAACCATCCAGTATCTTCTCGACCACAACGCAAAGGTCATCCTGATGAGCCACCTTGGCCGTCCAGATGGCACCGGCTTCCAGCCAGAGCTTTCCCTGCGCCCAGCTGCAGAGAAGCTTGCTGAGCTTCTTGGTCGCGAGGTTAAGTTTGTTGAGGACACCTATGGCGAGAAGGCCCGTGAGGCTGTAGACGCACTCAAGGACGGCGAGGTTCTTGTTCTTGAGAACGTCCGTTTTGACAAGCGCGAGAAGAAGAACGATCCAGAGATTGCAAAGATCCTTGCATCTTATGGTGACATCTTTGTTCTTGATGCCTTTGGTACTGCTCACCGTGCACAGGGCTCCGTTGTGGGACCAGCGGCTTACCTTCCTGCATACGCTGGCTTCCTGCTTGAGAAAGAGGTTGACACTCTTACCTCTATCTTCTCTAACCCAGAGCGTCCACTTGTAGCTATTGTTGGTGGCTCCAAGGTTTCTTCTAAGATTGGTGTTCTTGATCACCTTATCGATTCCGCTGATACCCTTATTATCGGTGGCGGTATGGCTTACACCTTCTTCCTGGCAAAGGGTTATACCGTTGGTACTTCTCTTCAGGAGCCAGACTGGATTGAGCGCGCAGGCGAGATGCTCAAGAAGGCAGAGGAGAAGGGCGTTAAGATTCTGCTTCCTGTTGACAACGTTGTTACCGATCACTTTGGTGAGGACGCTGTTGGTGAGGTAGTTCCTTCTGACCAGATCCCTGCAGATCGCATGGGTATGGACATTGGTCCTAAGACTGTTGAGCTTTACTCTGAGGCAATCAAGGGCGCAAAGACCGTCTTCTGGAATGGTCCTATGGGTGTCTTTGAGTTTGACCAGTTTGCAAAGGGCACCGAGGCTATTGCTCGTGCTGTTGCAGATGCTGATTGCACCTCTATCATCGGCGGCGGCGATTCTGTTGCAGCAGTTAACAAGTTCCACCTTGCTGACAAGATGAGCTGGATCTCCACGGGCGGCGGCGCTTCCATGGAGCTCGTTGAGGGTAAGGCACTTCCAGGAGTGGAGGCGCTTCTCGATGCGTAATCGTATGATCGCAGGTAACTGGAAGATGAATGAGACTTTCGCTGAGGGCGTTGAGCTTGCTCAGGGAATTGTTGATCAGCTTGCTTCCGGTACCGGAAACGTTGACGTTGTTATTGCTCCACCTCTTGTAGACCTTAAGGGTGTTTCTGAGGTTCTTACTCAGGCAAACTCTTCCGTTGCTCTTTCTGCACAGAACGTGTACTGGGAGGAGTCTGGCGCATTTACTGGTGAGACCTCTCCAGCAATGCTGACTTCTGTTGGTGCAACGTACTGCATCATTGGTCACTCTGAGCGTCGTGGCTATTTTGGTGAGACCGATGAGGACATTAACCGCAAGGCAAAGGCACTGATGGCTCATGACATCGTCCCTATTTCTTGCTGCGGTGAGTCTCTTGAGGTTCGCAACGCTGGTACCCACGTTCAGTTTGTTGTTGACCAGATTAAGGCTGATACTAAGGACCTTCAGATTACCGATCCTTCCAAGTACGTTATTGCTTACGAGCCAATCTGGGCAATTGGTACTGGCATGACTGCAACTGCTGATGATGCACAGGAAGTCTGCGGCGCAATCCGCAAGACCCTGGTAGAGATCTTTGGCGCAGAAATTGCAGATGGCATCCGTATTCTTTACGGTGGTTCTGCAAAGCCAGAGAACGTTGGCGGCTTCCTCGAGAAAGAGGATGTTGACGGCGCACTTGTTGGTGGCGCATCTCTCAAGGCTGATTCCTTCGTTGCAATGGTAAAGAGCGCAATGAACTAAATTGTGGCAAAGCTCCTTACTCCGGTTAGGCGCTTGGCTCATCTGTTAAGTTCTTGTTTGTTTTGCAACTTGGCACACGTCATTCCCAAAAGGGAGTGGCGTGTGCTATTCTTTTCTCTTGTACGTAAAAATAACTAGGGCTGGATCTTCTCGCCAGCAAGAGGGGGAACCTCGTGGGCGTTCTGAATACAATTCTTTTAGTGCTGTTTGTTCTTTCTGGCATTTTGACGGTGCTGCTTGTTCTGGCACACTCCGGAAAGGGCACTGGCGTTTCTGACATGATTGCTTCTTCTATGTATAACGCAAGCGCTGGTTCAGGCATTATGGAGAAGAACCTTGATCGCCTTACCATCATCACTACAACCATCTTCCTGGTTTGTGCTATTGTGATGGCTCTCACATTCCCTGTTGGAACTATTGGCTAAGCAGCTCCTTTTACTTTTGAATCATCTGCCGAGAAACCCGAGTTTCTCGGCATTTTTTATTTGTAGCCTGCTGAGTACAGGAAAACTTGCTGATGAAAACGCCGGCAAAAAGGTCGGACGCATCAGATAGCAGTTTTCTTTTACTTCTTAACAGAATTTTCAATAACGTTTCTCATATGTAAACAAATTTGATTGTGACCTGTACGCTGGAGTCAAACAGTCATTATATGGGATACGTTTTACTGGGATTGGTATGCATAATCTTGCTTATCAAAGAGATATTTTTGGGTTAAGCAGCTTATCCATGGTAAAATTGCACTTTGCTGTGTATTCACAGCATGTTTGTTGTAGGAATGCTAGGTTGCCATACCGAGAAAACCTCGCTTATCAGGTGGATAAGCGCAAGGCGGTGAGGAGAGTCAATGGCACGGTTTGTTTGGTACGTTACAAAGAGGATTTTGAGCTACATTGTGATGATTTTTGTTGCAACTTCGCTCACATTCTTCCTCGCATCATCGTTTATGAATCCACGCTCCAACTTTGAGCAGCGTACTCCACGTCCTCCACAGGAGTCTATTGAGGAAAACCTGTATAGGACTAATCTAAATGATAAGACCCCAGTTATCGAGCGTTATCAGGTCTGGATTACCAATCTGCTTACCAAGTTTGACTTTGGTATGACCCCAACAGGCGATAACGTTAACCGAGAGATGAGCTCAAAGTTTATGGCTTCTATTGAGCTTATGACTCCAGCAACTATTTTGTCTGTTGTTATTGGTGTCAGCTTGGGTGTTTATACCGCTCAGCGCCAGTATCAGTGGCAGGACCGCTTCTTAAGTGGCGTTGCTTCGATTCTTCTGGTTATTCCAACTGTTGTTATGGCAATCTTGATTGTTTTTGCGGCAATTGAGATTAACGCACGTGCCGGTACTCGTATTTTCTACGTAACCGATCTTTCTAGTGGAGATACTGGAAACTTCTTCACTTGGCTCATTGACTTCCTCCAGCACATTATTCTTCCAACTATTGTTCTTACTATCGTAAGCTCCGTTGGTTACCACCTATCTCAGCGTACGTACCTGCTTGACGAGATGCATGCAGACTACGTTCGTACTGCTCGCGCTAAGGGCCTCACTCGTAAGAAGGCAATTC
>NZ_CAUSFQ010000065.1:0-8136 GCF_963530955.1 Lancefieldella parvula
TGGGATAACGTTAAGGTTCGCCAGGCATGTCTCTATGCACTTGATACAGATAAGATGCTTGCAAACGCATTCTCTGGTCAGGCAGAGGTTGCTACCAGCTACCTTCCTTCTTCCTTTGCTAACTATCACAAAGCATCCACTGTCTATGCTCATGATGTTGACAAGGCTAAGAAGCTCATCTCTGAGTCCGGTATTACCCCAGGTGATGTTGTTCTCCGCACCACCGATAACGAGCAGGTTAAGTCCATGGCAACTCAGGTCAAGAACGATCTTGATGCACTCGGATTTAACGTAAGCATTGTTTCCGATACTTCTCCTGCAACCTATGCTGCAATCGACGCAGTTGACGGTTCTTGGGATATCCTGCTTGCCCCTGGCGATCCTTCCTGCTTCGGCGCAGACGTCGACCTGCTGCTTAACTGGTGGTATGGCGATAACGTCTGGATGACCAAGCGTTGCCCATGGAAGGAGTCTGATGAGTGGACCAAGCTCCACAATCTTATGACCAAGGCTCTTGGCCAGTCTGGTGCCGATCAGCAGTCCACTTGGAACGAGTGCTTCGACATCATCGCTGAGAACGTACCTCTGTACCCAGTTCTCTTTGCTAAGACTTTCACCGCTTCTTGGAGCGAGAAGCCAAACAGCAACGGCGTTGCTCTCAAGGGCTTCAAGGGCATCGGAACTACCGGTATGTCCTTCATTGATGTCAACACAGTTACTGCTAGCTAATTTGTTGTCGTTACGCGCTTAGCATCTCATACATTGGGGCCCGAGCGTTTTACTTATAACGCTCGGGCTCTTGTTCGCAAAATTCAGTCCTGAGATGTGCAAAGTCTCATCAAATTTTATTTGTACGGTTTGTTTTAAAGAGAGAGGGGGAGATAGTGAACAACCTATTACGTCTTATCGGACGCCGTCTTATTGCGCTGCCGATTATGGCTCTAGGCGTCACCTTTCTCGTATTCTTCCTAATGTCTTTCTCGCATGTTGATCCTGCATACAATGCCTTGGGAGAGTCTGCTTCTGAAGAAGCTATCCAGCAGTATCACATTGAGAATGGCCTTGATGACCCATGGCCTGTGAGATATGTACGCTATATCGGTGATGTTGCTCATGGAAACTTGGGTACCTACGGCACTTCTCACTATTCAGTTGCTGAAAGAATTTCAAAGGCTCTGCCAGTAACTATGCAGTTGACCTTTATGGGTCTCTTTATTGGCGCAATAGTTTCGTTTACGTTGGGCGTTATTGCGGCTCTCTATAGAGATCAATGGCCCGATCAAATCATCCGCGTATTCTCAATTGCCGGTCTTGCAACGCCATCATTCTGGTTGGCAGTTCTTTTGATTCTGGTCTTTGCGTCTACGCTTAAGCTGCTACCAGCCTCTGGAGCACTACCAGATCCTACGGTAAATCTTGTCGGCTACTTTGCTCGTATGATTATGCCGGCATTTGCACTTGCGGTTCCAATGTCTGGTCAGATGACCCGTATTGTTCGTACCGCAATGGTCGAGGAGCTGGATAAGGACTACGTCCGCACTGCTCGCGGCGCCGGTATTCCAGAGAGAATCGTCATCGCAAGAAACGTACTTCGCAACGCTCTTATTACCCCTGTAACCACGCTTGGTCTGAAGATTGGTTACCTCATGGGTGGCGCCGTTGTTATTGAGGTTATTTTTAACCTTCCTGGCATGGGTACCGCAATTCTTGAGGGCATCCAGGGTAACGAGGCAATGCTTGTTCAGGGCGTTGTTGTTGTCGTTGCACTGTCCTTCATCATCATCAACATTGTTGTTGATATGTTGTACATCTTGATTAACCCACGCATTAGGACGGTGTAGTGCGATGGTACAAATTAGAAAAAAACAAGTCGAGAAGCTCGAAGAAGCTGCTGCAAAGGGTTCAACCTTTGGTGGCTTTAAGAAGATGAAGACAGCTTCCAAGATTGCTCTTGTCATTCTTGTCTTTGTTGTTCTTGCTTCTGTCTTTGCAAATTTTATTGCTCCACATAACCCACTTGAGATCTTCAACGCTCGTCAGGCTCCAGGCAATGGATTCATTTTTGGTACTGACGATAAGGGCCGCGATATTCTTTCTCGTATGCTCTATGGTGGTCAGTATTCACTGGTCATTGGTTTTGGTGCTACGGGTATGGCGCTACTGTGTGGCTCAATTATTGGTGCTATTGCCGCTGTTTCTAGAAAGGCTGTCTCTGAGGTCATCATGCGTGTGCTCGACATCATCATGTCGTTCCCAGGCATTGCACTTGCAGCAGTCTTTGTTTCTATTCTTGGTAACAGCGTTCCTTCAATCATCTTTGCCATTGGCTTTATGTACACGCCACAGATTGCGCGTATTGTTCGTGCAAACATCGTAAGTGAGTACGGCGAGGATTACGTAAGGGCAACCATTGTTTCTGGTGCTCGTGCACCATGGATTTTGTGGAAGCACGTTCTTCGTAACTGCATTGCTCCCATCATGGTCTTTACCGTTACGCTGGTAGCAGACGCAATTATCTTTGAGGCATCTTTGACCTTCATTGGTGCAGGTATTGCAGAGCCAACTCCTACATGGGGTAATATCCTGGCTGATGCCCGTGCTGGCGTTCTTGCTGGTCGCTGGTGGCAGGCATTCTTCCCAGGTCTGGCTATTATGATGACCTGCCTGGCACTGAACATCCTCTCCGAGGGTCTTACTGACGCTATGGCAGCAGCACCTGGAGCTCCTGTAGATACAGAGAACTCTGACTCCAGGCGTGCAGATGACATTCTTGCGTCTGATCCAGTTCGTGCGTATGCAGAGCAGGCAGAGTCTCTTGAGCGCAGACTCAATGCACTCAAAGAAGTTGAGCTGTCCAGAACCGATAGGCGTAAGCCAGACTTTGATGTTGCACCATTGCTCAGTGTTAAAGATCTTTGCATCAGCTTTGAGTCTCATGGAGACGTTAAGGTTGTTGATCATGTAAGCTTTGATGTTCGTCCTGGTCAGTGCATGGCACTGGTTGGCGAGTCTGGCTGCGGCAAGTCTATTACCACTAAGGTCATTATGGGTCTGACAGATCCAAAAGAGACTATTACTGGTCAGGTTCTCTACAAAGACCAAGACCTCCTGAAGCTCTCCAAAGAAGAGCACCGCAAGCTGCTTGGACATGAGCTTGCAATGGTCTACCAGGATGCTCTGTCTTCGCTGAACCCATCCATGCTTATCTCTTCTCAGATGAAGCAGCTTACCAGCAGGGGAGGCACTCGTTCCGCAGAGGAGCTTCTGGAGCTTGTTGGTCTGGATCCAAAGCGTACGCTTGAGTCTTATCCACACGAACTTTCCGGTGGTCAGCGTCAGCGCGTTCTGATTGCAATGGCGCTTACCCGCGATCCTTCGCTGGTTATCTGTGACGAGCCAACTACTGCTTTGGACGTTACTGTTCAGAAGCAGGTCATCAAGCTCTTAAATGACCTCCAGCGTCGTCTTGGCTTCGCAATGATCTTTGTTAGCCACGACCTTGCGCTTGTTGCAGAGGTTGCTTCTGAGATTACCGTTATGTACGCAGGTCAGGTTATTGAGCAGGCAGCTACTACTGAGCTTCTGACCAATCCTGTTCACGAGTACACCCGCGGTCTTCTCGGCTCTGTTCTTTCCATTGAGGAAGGCGCACAGGATGGTACCAGGCTTCACCAGGTACCAGGTTCTGTTCCTTCTCCAGAAGACTTCCCAACAGGCGATAGGTTTGCTCCTCGTTCAAGTCACCCAGATCTGGGTCTTGAGGTTCACCCTGTTATCAAGGAGATTCCTGGTAAGCACCATCGTTTCTCCGAGCTGCCTGATGAGTATCTGAAGGAGCATGGTCTTGTGCCTTACCTTGAGCGTTCTCAAAAGGAGGTGAGGTAAATGGCTACAACAACTGAAGAGCAGCCAATTATCTTCCTCGATGACATTTCGGTTACGTTTAAAACACGTACGGGTTCAATCTTTAAGCCTAATAAGGTTCACGCAGTACAGAATGTTTCTCTCAAGCTTATGCCTGGTGAGACCATTGGTATTGTTGGTGAGTCTGGCTGCGGAAAGTCCACTACCGCAAATGTCATGTGTGGCCTTCAGTCACCAACGTCCGGTCATGTGTACTTCAAGGGAATGGATGTTACAAAGCGTACTCCAGAGCTCAGAAAGCAGATTGGCCGCGTTGTCTCTGTTGTCTTCCAGGACCCAGCAACTGCTCTTAACCCTCGTATGATTGTTAAAGACCAGCTCATGGATCCACTGCTCGTACATAAGGTAGGCACAGAGGCGGAGCGAGAAGCCCGTATTAATGAGCTTGTCGGTCTGGTAGGACTTCCACATTCCGCACTTCGCGCCCTTCCTGGTCAGCTCTCTGGTGGTCAGCGTCAGCGTGTTGCAATTGCTCGTGCGCTTTCTCTGAACCCATCGGCAATCATTGCTGACGAGCCTACTTCCGCACTGGACGTTTCTGTTCGCGCGCAGATTTTGAACCTGCTTACAGACCTCAAGTCTGAGCTGGGTCTCTCGATGATTTTTATTTCGCACGATATCCAGACTGTCCGCTATGTTTCTGACCGCATCATTGTTATGAACCACGGCCAGATCATGGAAGATGGTCCTGCTAAGCAGGTCTTTGAGCATCCAACAGATCCTTACACTAAGACGCTTTTGGGTGCTGCACCATCTCTGCTTCATCCTAAACTGGGTGAGTAGCGCTTACGTTTTTGTTTGACCAGAGCGCAGCTTAGGCTGCGCTCTTTTAGCTTGTTAGGTGGAGAAATGCACCAAGAAACGCTTGAGCTTGCAGAATTGAAGGCAGCTCATGCTCTGACGCCCTATCCTCCAGATTTTGAGGCGTTTTGGAAGGCACGTATGGAGGAAGCAGATAATGCTCCTTTAAGCTGGCAGATTGTTCCTTCAACAGAGGTCACGTCAACTGCTTCAGCTCACTTTTTTGACCTAACGTTTGTGGGTATTGATGGCGCAGAAGTCTACGCAAAGTACCTGCGTCCACAGACTGCCTTAGATGTACAAACTCCGCTTGTTTTACAGTTTCATGGCTATCCAGGATCTTCTCGCAGTTGGTTTGAGCAGAGCTCATTTTTGGGCTTGGGCTGCTCGCTGATTGCGCTTGATAATCCTGGGCAGGGTGGCCGTAGTTTGGACGGAAGCTCGTACAAGAGCACTACCGTCTCTGGTCACTTGGTGCTTGGACTGGATGGACCTGTAGAGGACCTTTACTTTGTTCATCTGTATCAGAACATTCGCTTGCTCTGCAGAATTGTTAGACAGCTTGAAGGAATTGATACAGATCGCGTTTTTGTAAACGGCGCCTCGCAGGGAGGCGGTATTGGTCTTGCTACCTGCGCACTCAATCAAGACCTGATTAATAGGGCAGCGATTCTTTATCCCTTCCTCACTGATTTTAGGTGTGTGTGGGAGCTTAATGCTGATGAGGTTGCCTACGAGGGCATCCGTTATTATTCCCGCTGGTTTGATGCAGATGGTTCTCGCGTTGATGAGGTCTTTGCAAAGCTTGCTTACATTGATTCAGTCAATTTTGCGCGCCTGGTTACCTGTCCTGTGCTTTTTGGCACCGGACTTGATGACCCGGTAGTTCCTCCCGAGGCTCAGTTTGCAGCTTACAATGCCTTGACCTGCCCAAAGAGACATCTTCTTTATCCCGGATATGCGCATGAAGAGATTGGTGATTTTGACGATAAGATCATTGATTTCTTCTGCTCAGACAAGGGAGAGCAAGCTCTTGAAAAGTTGGACTCGTCATTTCCTGCTCAAGCAGAAGGCGAGGTGAAAGCATGAGGGGCTTAACACAAAGGCTTGAAGATGCTCGTTCTTATCGCGGCGCGTGGCTTAGACCATCAAACTTTGAATCATTTTGGGAGACGTCCGTAGCGTTTGCACAAAATGCGCACGTAGAGAGTGTGGTTGAGCTTCCGTCTGCTACCCAGGCGGCAACGTTTAAGCGCATCACATTCACCTCAACTGACCAGACGCAGCTGCGTGCTCGCGTCATTCTTCCAGCAGGTGTGTCGGTGGCAGAACCGCTAGCTGCGACAGAGTTGTCCGCCTCGGCAAAGCTACCAGTGGTGGTGCTCTTCTCCGATCTTGGTCGGGGAGTGCGTAGCTGGCTGCACCTATTGCGTTTCTCGGCGCTTGGTATGCCTGTTGTAGCCCTAGAGGCTCGCCCGTGCGAAGCGTCACTCAAAGACGCTTGGAGGGGAGCGCTTAGCGCAGAGGAGCATGCTCACGCGCTCATCAACCCAGATGACGCTGCATCCTCCACGCTCAAGCAGCTCATCGATGACGCGCTGGTAGCTGCCTCGGTTGCCTCACGCTTTCTGGGACGCACAACCGTTACCTGGGGAGAAGGTCTAGGCGGCTCGCAGGCATTGTTTGCGGCTGCGCTTCTGCCCAAGGATGTGAGCGCTACCATGGCGCTGAACCCGCTCTTTGCCGACAACGCAACAACCCTGCGCTCGGTTGTCGGGTGCGGAGACACTCCGCAGTCAGATGCAGCTATCGACGCGGTCGGTCTTCTCGACAGCGCGTGCGCGGCCGAGCTGGTGCGTGTACCTGCGCTTATCGGCACGGCCCTGCTGGACCAGACCGCGCCAACTGAGGGAACGTTTGCGCTGTACAACCGCATAGTGGGACAGAAGGAAATGCGTGTGTATCCCAAGTTTGGCCACGAGCGCATCAATCAGTTTGAGAACGAGCAAATCAACTATCTCTGCGAGGTTATATCAGGGCTTTGTCATAACTAAGCGGGCTATAATTACGTAGGTTCGTTGAAGTTGCTTTTGATCAATGCTTTGGTCGGCTACTTCAGTACATTGTTGTATGAAACCAGTTGGATTTTCCAACGTGTGAAAGGATAAAGCATGTCCAGTAACGTACCATTTAGCGGTGTTGTTCCACCAGTTGTAACCCCAGATACCCCAGACCATCAGCTTGATGTTGTGTCATTTGAGCGCTCCATTAATCGTCTCATTGAAGCTGGCGTAGACGGCCTGTTCTTCCTTGGCTCTTCTGGTGAGGTTGTTTTTGCAACTGATGAGCGTCGCGATCAGATTGTGCGCGAGGCTGTTCGCATTGTTGACCACCGTGTCCCGGTTCTTGTGGGCATCATTGATACCGAGACCGAGCGCGTCTTGGAGCACGGTCGCCGTGCCCTCGCACTGGGCGCAGATGCTCTTGTGGCAACCGCTCCTTTCTACGCACTTGGCGGCCCAGCTGATGTTGAGGAGCACTTCCGTATTCTCCACCAGGAGCTGGATGCACCTCTGTTTGCGTATGACATTCCTGTCTGCGTTCACACTAAACTCTCTTGGAAGATGCTTGCTCGTCTAGGCGCAGAGGGCGTTCTTGCAGGCGTTAAGGACTCTTCTGGCGATGACGTCTCCTTCAGGTATCTTGTTCAGGAGAACGAGAAGAACGGTCATCCTCTAACTCTTCTGACTGGCCATGAGATTGTTGTTGACGGCGCGCTTCTTTCTGGTGCAGACGGTTCTGTTCCTGGCCTTGCTAATGTTGAGCCAGAGGGCTATGTCCGCATGTGGAAGGCAGCTCAGGAAGGTAACTGGGCAGAGGTCAAGCGTGAACAGGACCGACTCAACGAGATTTCCCACATCTTTGATGTCACTTCAGGCGTTCAGGGCTATGGTGCTGGCGTTGGCGCCTTCAAGTGCGCACTTAACCTCATGGGCATTTTTGATTCTGACCAGATGCCTCGCCCTGTTAAGCCACTTGATGGCCAGAACCGTGAGGCAATCAAGCAGGTTCTTATTGCAAACGGCCTTCTCTAAACAAGAGGGGACATCATGGACTCTAAGTTTGTTTCTCCAACACATGTTTGTGCTGTTGATATTGGCGGTACAAAAATTGCCTGCGGAATAGTCACCCTTAACGGCACTGACGCTCCAAACGTCCAGTCCGTAAAAAAGGTCCCAACTAACGCAAAAGAGGGTGGCAAGCAGGTTCTTGCCACCGTTCTCCAGGCAATTAGAGAGGCGCTTGCTCGCGCAGAAGAGCTGGGCCTTACCATCTCTGGCGTGGGCATTTCTTCTGCTGGTGTTGTTGACCCTCGTACGGGCGACATCACTTACGCAAATGAGCTTATGC
>NZ_CAUSFQ010000066.1:0-8131 GCF_963530955.1 Lancefieldella parvula
GGAGCTCACCTGTTGCACCATTTGCAACAGTAACTGCGCCACCAAGAGCGTTAGCAACCGTGCTGTCCTGAATGGTGCCGCCGGCCATAACAAATTTTGCACCAGCGCCAGTAGTAAGAACTACGCCGTTATTTCCAGGTGTAGGTTTTGCCTTACCGTTTTTAATAACGCCACGAAGCAAGGTAAAGCTACCACGGTTCTCAACGGCAAATGCAGTGTTGTTGCCATCAATGGTGGCGCCATCAAGAGTAACTGCGCCGCCAGAAGCAATCTTGAACATATAGAAATTAGAGCCGGTCATGGCACTTGTGATAGTTCCAGTACCCATCAACCTAATGTTCTTATTAGCTGGAACCTGAACTGGAGCAGTAATGGTAAAGTCCGCATTTACCTGAACGATAGTCTGCGAACCATCTGCTGGAGCAGCAGCAATAGCAGCCAGCAGCTCAGCCTCTGAGGTAACAGGGGTGGTGTCTGCGAGTGCTTGCTTTGCAAGTCCTCCAACGAGCGAGAGTGCTAGCACAAACGTAGCAACAATCGCCATGCTCCAACGTGAAAGCCTTTTCATGGTAAAACTCCTTGCGCTTAGGGAGCTTGTAGTGACAAAACAATAAAACAATTACTATAAAAGCGTAAAACAGTGCAACTTTAGCGTACTTTACTCTTCTTTGTCTAGCTGTTCAGGCTCTTCTGGACGATGTTTTAGGCGATCGTATTCTTCTTCGGTCAAAACATCTTCAATTCGTAGGTTAACACCAGAAACTTCAAGGCCTGTCATACCGGTAATTTTCTCGACAATTGTATGCTTAACATCCTCAAAAATCTGAGGCGCATAAGAACCATATTTAATAAGTACAGAAACGGTAACATTTAGCGAGCTGTCAGGCAGCACCTCTACAGTGACACCTTTAGCCGTATCAGATGCACCAAGTACATCCTGAACTCTGTTAAGCCAGTTTCCACGAGCACCCACCACGTTGGGGACATCACGCAAAGCCAACGAGACGATCTTCTCGACAACTCCGCCAGAAAAGGTAAGAGAGTCTGTATCCTCAAGATCTGCATCGGAAGGAACATCTGTTGTCTCTTCTGCAGGAACAATTTCTTCAGAGGTGGTCTCTTGCGAATTAGTAAGCTCTTCTGCCACAGCTCTCTCCTATCTAGTTTCTGTCCGTAAATAAGGAACGAATCTTTGCCAAAATGGTTGCCTTTCCGTCAAAAATCTGACCGATGGCAACTCCTACCAGTACAAACAATGCAACAACTAGCATTTTAAATAGACCAAACGTAAACAAAAAAATTGCAAACAAGAGGCCCAAAAATCCGCCAATAATGGCACCTGGATGGTCAACGACGTATTTTTTACACTTCTCCTGCATCTTCTGAAAGAAGCTTTTATCCATTGTCTGTGACCTCCTTTGCATCTGGCTCTGAAATACTCAATCGAATGTCTTTACCAGTCTGCTGAGCAGCGGCTTGAGTGGAAGGATGCTCGTAAGATTGCTCTTCTACAATCTCTGGTTCTGGCACAACCTCTTTTGACTGAGACAAAGACGCACCTTCTTCATCCTTTGGCGAGAAGGAACTTGGCTTGATAAAAGAAAGATTAATGCTAGAAACGCAAGGTCCGCACACGATAGCAAGACCAGACTGAAGAGCGTTGTAGAACTCAGAGCCCTTTGCAGTGACATCAACAGGCTCTTTGGGGAGAATATCAATCTGTACGGCTACAGAATTGTTCTTAGAAATCTGCACGTTAACACGGTGTGCAAGGCAAGTTCCATCTTCTTCAATAATATGGGCTGCCTGAGAAGAAATGGCATCTTTAGTGACGGAGATTGTTCCGCCTTCAACTGTTGCAACCGTGAGCTTTACCGTTTTTCTAATGAATAGAGCTCTGAACAACACCACAACAAGACCAAAGATGCTAATAGCCGCACAAGCGTTAAGAGCAATAAGGTAGGGCTTGGTAAACAAGAGATTAGTTGCCTGATGTGTCCAAGGACCAAACCACGTTAAAGCAAGAGCTAAAAATACAAATGCACTTGCAAGAACATAGAGTATGTAGCAAAAACGCTTGAAGCCGCTCATGGCACCTCCACTTTCTTTTATATAAACAGTTTAACCCCAATACCGGACAAAAAGAGAATATAAAAACTGCCTCCCGGTGGAAGGCAGTTTTTAGTCTGTATATACCGTTAGCAGAAGACGAACTTAAGCGTTCTTCATAACAACAGAGCGAACAACTCCCGCCGCATCGTCACAGGAATCCAGAACAGTCTCCATGCGGTCAAAAATACGAAGCCAAGCAACGGTGTGGCGACCAGGCATTTCATCACGGAACAAGCGAGAGAGTGCATTGTGATAAATAAGATCGCCCTCGTCCTCAACGTGACCAACGGCACTAGCCTTCTCCATAACGGTAGGATCTTTCTTGTAGTCACTCAGAACACTCAGCATCTCCTGGACCGTCTTGCATGCGCGAAGGGTAAGCTCAGCAAGCTGCATAGCCTCTTTACGAGTATCGTCAACGTTAAAGAGATCAAGGCGCTCTGCAACAGAATTCATTCCGTCAACAATGTCATCAAGACGAAGAGCCAAGTCAGAGATGTCCTCACGCTCAAATGGTGTGACAAAGGAAGCGTAAAGCTCCTTCATAATGTGCTGGACCTTCTCGTCACACTCACGCTCGTAAACCTTCATCTGAGGAATACGTGCAGCAGTCTCGGGAAAGCCTTCCATAATGACCACATACTCTTCAGCGGTTTCTACAATTTTGTCGCCAAACTCGCGGAACATAGTGTAGAAGACATCCTCTTTTGGCTTACCTAGCATGAATCCTCCAATAAAGTTGAGTGGTTCAATAGAACTCGTAAAAGACAGTTATACGTACTTAGAAAATCATCAGGAACAGTTTTGCAAAAAGAAAACCAATAAGTCCGCAGCCAGGGAAAGTAAACACCCATGCTGCTACCATTTCTTTTGCAACGCCCCAGTTAACTGAACGAATATTTTTTGCAGCACCCGCACCCATCATGGCGGTCATTTTTGTATGAGTTGTTGAAACAGGAAGACCGGTCAGTGTGGAAAGCAACAAAGATGCAGATGCCGAGAAGGACGCAGCAAAGCCCTGATAACGCTCAAGCTTTACCATTTCCATTCCGACTTTTTTAATAATCTTTCTTCCGCCGATTGCAGTACCGATAGACATAAGAGCAGCACACAGTACCTGCAACCAAAGCGGGAATACATCTGCACCAGCAGCTCCATGACCCGCGGAAAGTGCAATTGCAAGCATGGCGATGGACATGAACTTCTGGCCATCCTGTGCGCCATGCATAGCAGCAACAAATGCTGAGCCAACAACTTGCAAATGGCCAAACATCTCATCAGCGCGTTGTCGATCAACGTTAACGCAAAGCTTGTTGATTGCTTTAACAATGATCCAACCAGCGGCAAAACCCAGTGTGGTCGAGAAAAGCAGACCAATTAAAACTTTGCTCCACTCGCCCCAGTTAACTGCACCAAAATCACCATGAATAGCAAGTGCTGCACCGGTGAGACCTGCAATAAGAGCGTGTGACTCAGAAGTTGGAATACCTAAAGCCCAAGCTCCTACTGCCCAAGTAACAATACCAACACAGCCTGCGGCAAGAGCAACAAGAGCCTCATGATTATTGCTACCAAAGTCAACCATGCCCAAAATTGTGTCTGCAACTGCAGTTGAAATGAGGCACATAGCCACCAAACCAACAAAGTTGCATACAACACTCATGATAATTGCATGGTTAACTTTAATTGAACGAGTTCCAACAGCCTCTGCAATAGCATTAGCCGCGTCGGTTGCACCATTTACAAAAATGCATCCAAAAACAAGGACAATGACGAGGGCCAAAAACGGATTGGCAACCATCATCTCAAAAAAGTGTCCGAGGGTTATCATTCGGTACCTTTCAAACCACTTTCATAACGGGACAATGATAATCGAAGTATCGTTCAATTATGTTTACAAACATTCGAATAGCTAAATCAGCGCAAGTTGTTTCTTACGCCCCGCCTTCCCTCTTATGAAAAATGCAAACTGACCTGGAAGAGCTACCCAGTTAACCCAGAAGAGTTGCCTCAAAAGGACGCCTCAGGTTACTAGGCAAGCTTTTTGATAATAGCTGCAGTAATTCTGGCAGAGCGCTCAGAAGCCTCACGCTCAAACGTCAAATAATCACCGCTTGAAGTAGTGCCGGGCTTATCGGACATAAGCCTAATCACCACAAACGGTATGTGGTTGAGCCAAGCAACCTGGGCAATTGAAGCGCCCTCCATCTCGCAACAGTCAGCACCAAACGTTGTGTAGATGTGGTCTGCTAACTCTGATGAACTTACAAACTGATCTCCTGAAGCAACGCGGCCAGAAATAACCTGTAGTTGAGGAGCTACTTCTTTGGCTGATGCAAGTGCGCGCTCAATAAGACTCTCATCTGCTGTAAACGAGAAAACCGGAAGACCTGGAATTTGACCAGCGGCAAAATTGAGAGGACCAACGTTCATATCATGTTGAACTAAATCTGAGGAGATAACAATATCCCCAACCTGTAGCTCAGGGTTTAAAAGCCCTGCAATACCGGTATTAATCACGTGTGTTACTGCAAACGTATCAATCAGGATCTGTGTACATGCTGCTGCATTAACCTTGCCAATTCCCGACTGTACAACAACAACAGGAACTTCTCCCAAAAGGCCTTCAACAAATTGCATACGGGCCTGATCATACGTGCGCTCAACGGTCATCTGCGCTTTTAGTAGCGCAACCTCTGGCTCCATGGCTCCAATGATGCCAATCTTCATATTAAGCTCCTACTCCTGCAAGCCAACTAGAACCAGCCAGGGCTCTTACAATTTTATCTCGTACACTCATTTCGTTTGCGTCGTCTTTGATGTGAACATGAATGATTACCTTGACGCCTGTCTCAGCAATGCTTGATGCTTCAACCTCAATAGGAAGTGTTCTATCAAGCTGAGGTGCAACTACCTCTTGAACAATTTCTGTTATTTCTTGCGTTACCGCATTCAGATCAACGGTTGGTTTAAGCACTATAGTAATGGGTACCTCTGTCATATCCCACCTGGTACGATGCGCAAGTGCTGTTTTATTAAGTACTGAATTAGGAATGATGTCTACCCTACCTCCACGAGCACGAACTATGGTAGAGCGCCAATTCATGTCAATAACCTCACCGGAGATAGTTCCGATGCTTACCTGATCTCCAGGTTTAACTACACCTCCCAGCATAAGGCCCAAGCCTCCCGCCAGGTTAGAAATGGTGTCCTGCAGGCCAAAAGACAAGGCAATGGACGTAACTCCCAAGGCGGTTACAAACGCTGTTGGTTGAATACCAAAGACAGGCTGTAAGACAGCAAGAATAGCAAACGTCCAGATAACTCCACGTAGTATGTTGACAAAAATAGATGCTGACGGCAGCTTTGAAGAGTCCAAGGCCTTTTTTGAGAGCTTTATTGCAAAGCGCTCTACAAGAAAAGCCACAAGGAACACAACAACAAAGATAACCAGCTTAAAAATGAAATCTTGTGGAGTAAGACCCAAAATCAAACCGTCATGCATCAATACCATGGCTATCCCTCAATTTTAACTATTGGAGCAAAGCCCTTCATGAGCTTCTTTGTCTTATTAGTACGCGTAAACTTAACCTCAATAGTATCGCCCTGAACTGCCAAAACAATGCCTGGGCCAAAGGTCTTGTGAGAAACCTGGTCTCCCACAGCAAAACTTGCAGAAGCGCGGGCTGGATCTTTCTGAATAGGAGCTGTATGTGGAGCTGGAGCACCGCCGGTAGAGCGCGTGCGAGAACCAAAAACGTTTCCACCGTAGACCTCGGAGCCACGACCGGAGCCAAAGGTTCCATGACGGTCTCCTCGCTTTGCCCAACCAACTCCAGAAAAACCTGCAGAACCAACACCAATAGCTTTTACGTGCTCTTGAGGAATCTCTCCTACAAAACGCGATACAGGATTTGCCTGAACAGAGCCGTAAGTCCTTCTGGTAGATGCGTACGTCAAATACAGACGCTTGCGCGCACGCGTAATAGCAACATAGGCAAGTCTGCGCTCTTCTTCTAACTGAGCTGCTTCTGCCTCATAATTTGCATGAGGGAAGATTCCCTCCTCCATACCAGCAACAAAAACTGCAGGAAATTCCAGACCCTTTGCAGCGTGAATGGTCATGAGCGTTACTGCAGAGGTAGAACCATCCAAGCTATCCAGGTCAGAGCGAAGCGCCAGCCATTCCATAAACGCAGGAAGCTTCTCTGCCGCAACTTGCGGATGCAAGCTCTCCTCCTGAAGCGCAGGAGCCGTCTCTACAGCAGCACCAGCGAGTGCGCCGGTAGCAGCATCAAAACCAGCCTCACTTAGCGAAGCTGCATCTTGCGCATCAAGCGCTCCAGCTTCTCTGAGCTGCTGCAGGCTCTCAAGCGTTTCTTCAACATCGTCGTGAGACTCATCAAACTCTGCTGCAACACCAAAGAATTCTCGAATGTTCTCGATACGTCCGTCAGCCTCAATGGTATGCTCCGTCTCAAGCGCACGAATAAGACCTGAGCGGTCAATAATTGCCTCTACAACCTCATCAAGCTCACCATCAATATGGCGGCCATGCTCAATAGCTGACGTAAACTCTACCAGCGCATTTCTTACCTTTGCGGTAAAAATGCCTTCTTCCATCACGCATGCTTCACATGCCGAGAAGAACGACAAGCCGTTATGCAGTGCGTATGTCTGAATCTTTTGGATACTGGTTGCGCCAATACCGCGACGAGGCGTGTTAATAACGCGCAGCGCAGCCATGTCATCATCGGGGTTGACGACAACTTTGAGGTACGCCATGACATCTCTGATTTCTGCGCGATCAAAGAATCGAGTACCGCCAACAATCTTGTAAGGAACACCAGCTCTGAGCAACATATCTTCGAGAATACGAGACTGAGCGTTGGTGCGATAGAACACTGCTATGTTGTCGTATGATGTACCCTTATCGTGCAGTTTTTCTATCTCGGAGCCAATCCACGCACCCTCATCACGCTCATCAGATGCCTGATACACCTGGATTTTCTCGCCGTCTCCCTCATCGGTAAAAAGACGCTTTGGCTTGCGGTGAGAGTTGTGCGCAACAACTGCATTGGCAGCGGCCAAAATATGACCAGTTGAGCGGTAGTTTTGCTCTAGCTTAACTACAACTGCTTCCTCATAGTCTTTCTCGAACGCCAAGATGTTTTTGATGTCTGCTCCGCGCCACGAATAAATGGACTGGTCATCATCACCAACAACCATAAGATTGCGATACTTGGATGCCAAAAGCTTGGTAATTGCGTACTGGACGCCGTTGGTATCCTGATACTCGTCAACGTTGATATAACGGAAACGCTCCTGGTACTTAGCAAGCACGTCTGGATACTTGGAGAGCAACTCAAATGCCTTAACCAGAAGGTCGTCAAAATCCATAGCGTTGGCTTTATCCAGACGCGTCTGAAGCGCACGATATACACGAGCCACCACGTGATCCATAGGACTTGCTGCCTGCGCCTCTACATCATCAGGATACAAAAGAGCATTCTTAGCAGCAGAAATCTTAGAGCGGATGGAGTTGAGTGGGAACTGACGAACATCAATATCTAAATCAGACAGAATGGTCTTTACCAGGCGTTTTGAATCGTCATCATCATAGATGGCAAAGTTAGGCCCATAGCCAAGACGCTCACCATCTTCTCTGAGAAGACGAACACACATAGCGTGGAACGTGCAGACCCACATGCCGCGAATATTGTTAGGAAGCAGCGCCTCAAGGCGCTCACGCATCTCTGCTGCAGCCTTGTTAGTAAACGTAATAGCCAGAATCTGCCAAGGACGAACGCCCTCGTCAGCAATCATGTGCGCAATTCTAAACGTCAAAACACGCGTCTTACCCGAGCCAGCTCCTGCAAGAACCAACAGAGGTCCCTGAGTTGTCATAACCGCCTGATGCTGGGCAGGATTTAAACCTTCAAGATCAATCTGCATTGAGCCATCCTTGTGTCAATCATTCTTAGAATAAAAGTGTACCCCGATAACCGGACATTAATTG
>NZ_CAUSFQ010000067.1:0-7889 GCF_963530955.1 Lancefieldella parvula
CGTGTTAGCGTCGGCTTTTAGGCCTGGCGCACAAAATAGCGCAGCTTTGGTAGGTCTCGCTGAAGAATCGACATGTTTCTAATCAAGATAGCCAGGCAGCTAGGCGGCCGCACTACCCGATATGCATCTCTATGCATAAACTTAATCTAATATGCTGGAAAATGAATAGACTTATATAAGAAATTTAACTATCGATAAATTCTGTATCTACGGAACACACCTAAGTCGGATAATCTGCTCAGATGAGGGCATTTTACACATCTAATGACGATAATCTGCATGATTGAGGTATTTTCTGCGTCATGTATACGTCTTTTTAACAGATTATCCGACTTAGGTGTGTTTTGAACTGCCTCCTATTTTTTGTGTCTAAGAAATGGGAGGCAGTTCACATCTTGGTGACAAGGCGTTTTTTGTGCGTATGTAAAGGCTTCTTAGGCGAGAAGAACGTGGTGTAGATCTTCTACAGTATCTACAATTGCAACTGCGCCCGCATCAATAAGCTCCTGTTTATTAGTGGTTTTGCCATACAGAACGCCAATACACGGGATCTGATTGGGGAATGATGCTTCCATATCAAAACGGCGGTCTCCTACCATGACGCTTTCAGATGCGTCACAGCCAAGCTTGCGCATAACGTGAGCAATGGCGGTGATTTTATCAGTTGCCGCCTCATCTATTCTTCCTGCATAGGCATCAAGAACACCAATAAGGTTGTTGTCCCTAAGCCCCATCTCTAGCATAGGCTGATTCTTTGAGCTTGCTACGGCAACCTTTTTACCGGCGGCGTGAAGGTCATCAATAAGGTCTCTCATACCTTCAAAAAGCGGCCATTTTCCTGTAGTTACATAGAGCTCACGGTAACGCTTAGTAACCGCAACAGCGTCTTCGTGGCTTAAACCAAAGACCAGTTCAAACCCATAAGGAAACGGTGGTCCTACAAGCTTTTTAAGATCTGCTTCTATAAAGTCTGTATGACCACAGTCTGTCATTGCCATCTTTGCTGTAGAAACAATGGTGGGCAATGTGTCTGCCATAGTTCCATCAAAATCAAAAATAATAAGCGAGCGATGCTGCAAATCTGAAACTACCTCAGAAGTTACCAGCGCTCTATTTGAATCAGTTACGTTTTGCAATATTGCCATGTCAATCCAATCATCTACGTATGTGAGTATACCGTTGATGACGCAAAACTAACCAGTCAATGGCATTTTCTTCTCGCCTGCCGAATTAACTATTGACAGCTGAAATGTCGCACACCAGCTAAGGTATATAGTTAACTATAGATGAATCACTATGCCTAACCTGGGAGGTGTATGATGACTCGTCAGGAAAATAATCCAGAAGCTAAGCAACCTGGAAGAAACAGGCTTGGAAAACTCTATCCGTCTCTCGTCAACAAAGACGTTCTGCCTGATGAGTCTCTAGACGCTGCTCAAATTAATCAGCAAGTTGGTTCTATTGATCAGACTGGTTGGCATACAAAGCTCAACATTGAAGCACTCTCTCTTGCACTTACAGAGTCCACTACTCCCCTTGAAGTGCTTAAACACTTTGTAAATACGGCGTTTTTGCGTGAAAAAGATTCTCACCGAAAAGGTGGTTCTGTTGCCATCCCGCCTAGTGACTTTGAGCTACATCTGGCTCAAAGATTAAAAGATGCCGGCGTTCTTAACGCACAAGATAGTGCTATCCCCTGCCGTGTGGTACGTCTGCGCACCAATGGCCTCTTTTATCTTCGCGCTAATCAAAAAGCACTTTCCTATGACCAGAAGATTCAGCTCCTTACTATTGAAAGTGCACTAAACACAGCCCTCTTTGCAGAGCGATACTTTCTTGATGCAAATATGGCATCTGAGCATGACTTACTTGCTTTTGAGCAAAAGATTGTTTCTACCATGATGAAGCAGTCGCGACCCCGCTGTGCTACAACTCAAAGCACCCAGGAAGATGGCGAGTGGGTTGTCCGCAAAGCCATTTCCCTACACATTGAAAGCCTGCGCCTTTCTCAGCGTCTTGTCACTGAGTTTAGAACCAACGTACACAAAGGTATTGCCGCCTTTAGAGTGCATCTGGCCCTTCCTGAGCAATTCCCAAGAAGCTTTCTTAGCTCAGATGGAAGCATCAAAGAGGCAACCTTTGATGATCTCTGTCGTGCAGCCACCGCTTATAACTTACATCTTGGCATGCTCATTTCCGCAAGCGCCTTTAGAAGCTCGCAGAAGATTAACGAGGTATGGCTCTCTGGCATATGCAATACAAACAAGCTGCATGCCTGTCTTTTCTCGTTCCACATTACTCGCAAGCAATTTGAAGATACAAACATTACAGAAGAGACTAATCCGCTTTCTGTCTATCAGCTCTGGAACGCACAAATTGACGAGGTAGATGGCATTCTTCATGCGGTGCACCCGCTCTTTACCCTAGACAACGAGATTTTCTGTCCACCCAGTAGGTACGATTTTGTTGAGTCTTCTCAAAAACGTCTTGATAGCGTCGCAGCTCACGCACTAGGCACCGATGAAGTGTCGGGGCTTTCTATTGATGAAGGTCAGGCGCGAGAAGAAATTATCACCAAAATTTTGCGCAACCTCTCTTCTTCTACAGAAGAAAACGTCCGCACCATCTTGTCGTATACCGCAAACTCTACCGAGCCTACGGTGCGAGCAGCGGGAGAACGCGTGGTTTCTCGCTTTATTAAGGGCACGCTTGCAGAAGATGACTTTGAGGCTATTTCAGAAGAGTTTGTTGACGGAGGCGTTCTTTCCTTGGCGGTTACCAAGGCCCAGCGCCTTATTGGCGAGAAAAACTATCAAGATGCAGAACTTCTCCTACGTGAAGCGCTGGACTCCGTCGATGGCAATAACACCTACACGGACTCAAGCACTACTCAGTGGCGTGTATTTATGAACTACGTTGATCGCGTACTTTACAACAGAATTCTCTCTAATCCCGAGAAAAACACTCGTCTAGCTCCTATGTCTTACTTTGAGGCGCACCTTCTGATATCTATTGCTCAGACGCTCCAAGGACAAACTCAAAATGCTCTCCAGCACGCGAGAAGGGCTGTTGAGATTGCTCCTCTTAGCATGAGTGCAAGGCTACATCTCTCCCACTGTCTTGAAGAGTCGCTAGATATTACAGCTGCGGCAGATGAACTCAAGAAGCTCCTGCTGCTTGCCCATGACCCCGAGAGTATTGGGTTTGGTTATTACCGCATGGCGTTCTTCCAATGGAGACTCAGGCATCTGAAAGCCGCCCAAGCCTGTTATCAGTTTGCCTTGAAGTTCTTACCAGGTGCTACGTTTATTATTGGTACCGAGACGGCTATTCTTGCGCAAACAGAGCCTGAGTTTAGCTGCGAAGATATGAACGATGATGAGATTTACGCCACGCTCATAGAAAATCAAATTCCTGTTGCTCCGACAGATGAGGTCTCTACTATTTTCTTGGATGGTACGCGAGCCTCGCTTGATGCAGAGCTTTTTAGTGTTGCTAAGAACTTCATGATGAACCTAGGAATTATGACGAAAGACGATGTCTACTTTGACATGCTCAACTCCATTGAAGGAGAGCCTGATAGATAAGATAACTCAACTCAAACTCACAAAGAATTGGCATAAAAAAGGAGTTCCGATTTCTCGGAACTCCTTTTGCACAATGTGCAGTGGTTTTTACAGCTCATTCATTACGCGAACAAGCTTTACAGCATAGTTCTTGTCCATTGCCCACGTTCCAGCAAGCTTGCGGATAATGTTTGCCTTCCTAGCAAGAATCCATGCTCCGTAGCGTGGGTCAACCTTTTGTGCTTCGCTTGGATCAACGGTCAGTGGCTCATAGCCTGCGTATGCACGAAGGTGCAAAGCCTGTGCACGTAGTCCCTTAAGAACGGTATCAAATGAGAGTCCACGCTTTCCGTCTCCAGTTGCACCCATACCACCAAAGTTGCACTGCTCAGGAAGGACATCGCCACCAAAGCGAAGGTTACCTGTCTCAATCATGACCTGTGCATAGAGAAGTTCTGGACGAACTCCCTCGTCAATGGCAGCCTGCCATAGCTGGTTTACAAAATCGGTTCCTGTTGCAGCGCCCTTCTCGGCATAGACAGCTGGATAAGCAGAACCTACGCGCTTATTGAAATCTCGCTGAAGATCCTCTTTCGTGACAAGAGGTGCTCCAAGAACGCTGGTGCGATCAGAGAAATTACCACGAGTTGGCTCAATTGGAGAACCGTTATCAACAGGAGTGTTGTTAGCGTCTCTATTATCTCCGCCATTATTGCCGTCAACGTTTCCACCTCTACCGTTATTGGTATCAGTAGGCTTAATGTTAAGAACACCGTATGTATCTGCATGTACAACACGGCCATCTGAAAGCGTGATGTCTTGGTTACGGAGCAGACCATTATTCTCGTCGAAATAATAATATGAGCCATTGATTGATTGCAGACCGAAGAGGGCGCCGTGCTCAGTAGTAGTTGGGTCAAAGTACCAGGTCTTGCCATTTGGAGTATTAAACCAACCAGAGGCTAAGGCGCCACTTGATTGAGCCCATGCCCAAATATTGTTAGGCAGGGCAACCCAACCATTAGAGGTCATACCATTATTTACATCAACATAATACGAGCCACTAGAAGTAGAAAAAACGCCGGTCTTCATAAGTGGGTAAGTTGCATTCTCATCAAAGTAGAACCACTTGCCGTTAGACATGTACTTCCAGCCAACATAAAGAGAGCCATCTGAATTTGCCCATGCCCAATTGCCATCAGCAAGGCTAATCCAGCCGCCAGAAATAAGACCATGATCAACATCAATATAGTATTTCTGATAGCCATCAGACATTAAGCCAAAGGTGGCTCGATAGTTGTTATTACTATCAAAGTAGAACCATTTACCGTTAGGAATACGTTTCCAACCGGCTTGCAATGAGCCGTCTTCTGTCGCCCAAGACCAAGAATCATCAGCCTGGTGGACCCAGGAATTCTTTGCCATTCCATTAGTCTCATCAAAGTAATAAGACTTACCTGAAATAGTCCTCTGGCCAAGAGCGGCAGCGTTATGAGTTGCAGCTGCGTCAAAGTACCAAACCTTACCATTTGGCGTAGTAAACCAGCCAGAAACAGCAATTCCCCTGGCATCAAAATAATGCCAGCCATCATCGTCTTTAAGCCATCTGCTTACGTAAGCAGTGCCGTTGTCGTCGGAATACATCCATCCTTCAGCAGCTCTGCGCCAGCCATAGGATTCTTTAATCTTAGCGTCATAGTTTGTCTGTCGGGTTACTTCTTGACCGTCAGAAGATCTTGCTGTGATATACAGGGTGTAACGGCCGCTAGCAGGAAGTGTAAAGGTAGACGAAGTTGCCGTAGTGTTAGATGCAACCGTTACTTTTGTTCCGTCTGGACCAACATAGCTATAAGTAAATGTTGCGTCAGTAACTACGCCAGTAAGAACTGGCTTTAGAGTAATGTCACTATCCTTTTGAGCTACTGAAACACTACTCATGCTCCACCAGGTATCAGAGCTATACATTTCCCAAATTGCCCATGCATCTGCCCAGCCAATGTAGTCAACCTTGGAATTATCGCCAAGGTCTTTAAACTCAGCAGCATGTGCTGGATTAGAGATGAATTGATGCTCAATAATTACGCCAAGAATTCCCTTTTGACGAGCATAACGAACAATACCGTAGTAATCGGACTCGTCGCCATTCTCGTAATAATCTGATCCATATTTATCGTTATAGCCGCGCTCAGTAGCGCCATCACCGCGAGTGACAATGCCTGCTTTGTTTCTGAGGTAATAGTTAACCTTACCGGCAAAAATTTGACCGGAGAAATAAAGATCGTAGTTGTAGCTTACCTTATGAGGAACAAGTACCTCTGAGCCCGTTGCAGATGCAGGGCCGGCATTGTAGTGAAGCGAGATGATGGCACAAGCGTTTGCGTCAACAGCACGCTGTACGCGCGTCTTGATCGATGGATCCTCGTGTTCTCCACGAACAACAACAACCTGTACACCCCATTTTTCCAGATACTTCTTGGCGTACATGGCAGTTGCCCAAGCCAGGTCTCCCTCTTTGAGTCCAAAGTAGGTAGCACCTGGATCTCTGCCTTCAAGGCCATCACTGTGACCTGGGTCAAGTGCAATAGGTCTGCCAGTTGCACGAGCAAGTGCTACGGCATCTTTTAGTGATTCGCTCTGGATAATGTTTCCTTGGGCATCCATAGTTGTGTAGGTAGTTGCATATGCGTTTTGAACTGTTGTTGCAAACAATGCTGCGACAATAAAGAACAAAACAGCAAGCAATTTACCGCGAGTATTAAATAAGCTGCGTTTCATGCGGTCCTCCGAAAAGTATTGGTTTACTCCTCTTCATACTTGCTAAAAGTTTACACTAGACTGGCATGTCAACAATAAAAAACATAAGCTCACCGCAACTTGATTGGAACTCTGTGATTTTCTCGACACTTGAAGATATTCTTGCAACAGATTTTGAAGCAGCAATTTTTGATTTTGATGGCACTATTGCTCATACACACCATATTTGGAAGCTTGTTGACCAGAAGTTTTTTGAGTCGCGAGGAATCCCTTACACTCCAGAAATTGGCAAGATTCTCTCCCCTCTTGGATTTGAAAAGGGAGCTGAATGGGCAATTGCCACCTATGGGCTAAAGGAAGATCCAGAAGAAATTGTTGCCAAGTGGAAAGAGCTTAGTAAAAGCTTCTTTGTAAACTCCGTGCAGCTTAGACCTGGTGTTGTTGATTTTATTGGCAAGCTACAAGAAAAAGGCATCCCTACTGCATTAGCAACTGTCAACGAGCCAGAGCTTCTTGCTCTTCTTGAGCCTCGTTTACATCTATCCACTCTGTTTGATACTCAGGTGTTTGCAGCAGATGTTGGATCTGCAAAAGATGAGCCTCATCTGTATCTTGAGGTCCTTAAACGCCTTAATACTCCAGCCGAGAAAACAATTCTGTTTGAAGACATCCCACTGGCTCTTCAGACAGGAAATTCTGTTGGCCTTATCACCTGTGCTGTTAATTGTGATGATGAGCATCAAGATATCGAGAAACTCTCTGAACTTGCTAACTTTACCATCAAGCGCTGGTATTAAAGCTCTTGGTTACTGTAACTGTAAAAATAACGATGTAACAAAAAAGGAGACCCGAAGGTCTCCTTTTGATGGTAGTGTTCGCAAGTACTAGATCTTGTGGACGCTAGAAGCCTGGAGCTTACCGTTCTGGCCGGTGGTAATCTCAAACTCGACAGGCTGACCCTCATCGAGAGTCTTGAAACCGTCCATCTGAATCTCGGAGAAGTGTACGAACAAATCGTCGCCATCCTCACGAGAGATGAAGCCGTAACCCTTGTCTGGATTAAACCACTTTACAGTACCCTGAGCCATTTCGTGCCTTTCTTTCTTAGCCCCGCAGGGCAAAACTGCGCCTGTGGAGCGCGATACCGTGACGTTTCGCCACGTGGAATATAATAACCTTAATCAACAACTTATGTGGCGAGAAACCACTCATGGAGGTTTTTACACCATCTACCGGAAGAGCCACAGGTAATCAAGCTGTTTTCCAGCATTTATTTATGGATATATCTGCTATTAAACGTTTTTTATCTCATTAGTTGAGCATTTTTTCATAGAAGATAGAGAATTTGTATAGGATTAATTTACGGGAACAATAACAGACATATCAAACTATTATTTATATAGAAAGTTATCCCTTTAAAAAAGGATATGCCCATGAAAAAGAAGACATGTTTGTCCAGCAGGCCTTCAATGCAAAAACTTATTGCAGTTTCTTCGTTGAGTGTAGCTCTACTTTGCGGTCTCCACGCTGCTCCTGCTCTTGCAGAAACTAGTGATAAATCCACAGTAA
>NZ_CAUSFQ010000068.1:0-7488 GCF_963530955.1 Lancefieldella parvula
CTGCTGAAGCAGCTCAGACATTGTGCCTACGTAGGTTTTATTGCCCGTTGCAACAACCACTACCGTTCCACTTCCTGATTGAACGGAAGTGCCGGCGAACAGCAGGTTTGTGCATTCAGAGAGTGAGAGGGGATAGCGCGTACCATCTGCGCGACGGCGAGCGTGTACTACACCAGCGGTTTTCTCGACAGGCTCTGATTCTCCGGTAAGCGCGGTCTCGTTGACAAAGAGGTCCTTGGCATCGAGAACGCGGCAGTCTGCAGGAATCATGTCGCCCGAAGCAAGACGGATGATATCGCCAATAACCACCTGTTCAAAGGGGATTTCTTCTCCCAGCGCGGAGGCAAATTCAGGTTTTTCAGGAGCTTCGGCCTCGTCTTCGTCGGCGGCGTATTCATCTTTGAAGTCTTCAAGCTCATCTACGCTATCGTCTAAGTTCTGGTTGAGAACCTGCTCAGCGTCTTGCTCAGTGCTCGTGTCATCAAAGTCAATGGGACGACGGATAACTCTTGTAGTGGAAGTTACCATTTTTGAGAGTGCGGCTGCTGCCGAGGCACCCTTGGAGCTCTGGACAAAGTCGATGATTCCGGAGATAAGCACCATTGTCGCAATGATAATGACGGTTGAAGGGTCCTTCTCGCCCTCTGCGGCAAGTGCTACGTTGGTGACGTAAGAAATGCCTGCGAGGGCAATCAAAATAAAGGTAAAGGGGCTTGCAAAGCTCTTGAGCAAGCGGATGATAAAGGGCTCTTCGGCGGCGCTCGTAATAACGTTTGGGCCATCGAGGTCGTATTTTGCCTGTGCAATGTCTAGGGCAAGGCCGTCCGGAGTGGTCTGGAATTTTCTACAGACGCTCTTTGCCGAGTGAGTTGCGGCGAAGGTCAGGGACTGTCCAAGCTCTCCTGAGCTGGTCTGAGTTGTCTTTGTTTGAGTTGTGCGCTTCATGATTGCCATGTGCACCTCCGATGATTAGTGGAAACGAGTGACTAACTGGTTGGTGTATGACGCAAACTGAAAGCGTTCTGTTATGCGCGGAATCTGAAACCAGACTATCTGAAACCAGGTGATTTGAAACCGGGCAATCTGCAACCGGATACTCTAAATCGGACACATAGATTTATATATCTACAGAATCAAGCTGGTTATGGACGAACAAGTAAATCTGTAAACATATAAGTCTATAAGCTATCTGAACTGCAATTTTTAGGCTCAAGTATCTAAAACTTTTGAATAAGAGGTTTCTTTATATCCGTCACACATACATGAACAGGGTCAGCATCTGCTGTCAAACGTAAGCTATTACTTCGACTAGGCATATAAAGCACCTCCTTAAACTTGGAGCTCTGCAAGGGACACCCCGCGAAGAGTGGATATCTTATCTACTCAGACATCCCTTTAAGAGTAGTTCGGTTGACGAGATTGGTCAACCTATTACTATATACCCTATAAACAGGATATTTATTTAGCATACATGGCGAGAAGAACGTCGAGCAGAAGCATCGTGTAGAGATGCCGAGCAGCAGCGTGGGGCAACAACTCGGAGCAACAACTCGGAGCAGCAGCGCGGAGCAACAACTGGAGCAGCAACTCGGAGCAACAACGCTAAGTGTCAACAGTGAACTGCAACCGAACTGCTGCGGTCTTGCAAAGAAGGGACATCACATGGGCAAAGTGATTGTATTTGGAAGCCTGAACATGGATATCTCTATTGAGGCAGATAAGATGCCTCAGCAGGGCGAGACTATCGGCGGCAAAAATCTTGTCACAAGTCCAGGTGGAAAGGGTGCCAACCAAGCGGTTGCTGCAGCTCGAATGGGTGCAGACGTTTACATGATTGGTGCGGTTGGCGCTGACTCGTTTGGACAAGATCTCAAGCAGTCTCTTATTGGCTACGGAGTCAATGCAGAGCAGGTAGATGAGCTGTCTGGAGTTTCCACTGGTGTTGCTGTGATCGTGCGAGTTGGCGGCGATAACCGTATCATTTTGGACCACGGAGCTAATCACGCACGCACCGCCGACAACGTAAAAGCGGTGCTCGATCGTATTGCGGAGCCAGGTGACGTGTTCTTGACGCAGTTCGAGTGCGAGTTGTCGACCACGTTTGAGCTCATCAAATACGCGCATGACCTGGGGCTCTATACGATGGTGAACCCATCGCCATCGGCTACTATGACCACCGGTCTTCTCGCCAGCGTGGACGTGCTCTGTCTGAATGAGATTGAGTTTGCGGACCTGTTTGGTGAGGGCAAGATTAGTCCGCTGGCAGACCCTGAGGCTGCGGTGCAGAAGGTGCTTGCAAGTGGCGTGGCAACTGCGGTGTTGACGCTGGGGTCCAAAGGCTCAATTGCTGCTGATGCACACTGTGTCTACCAGCAGAAATGCTATCCAGTGGACACCGTGGATACTACTTGTGCAGGAGATACGTTTATGGGCACGCTTGCCGCATTCCAAGCATCGGGACAGTTGCAAGGCCACGACATTAAGCAGGCGCTCGACGTGGCTGCAAGGGCTGCGGCGCTCGCCACTACTAAAGTTGGCGCTCAACAGTCAATTCCAACGTATCAGCAGGTAATTGAGTTTTAAGGTAGAATTACAGCGATTGTTGCTCCATAACTCGTAGCTCAAACGCAGTTTACACACAGCTTAAACGTACAAAGGAGACTTATGGCAACGCTTTCAACTAAGACACGTGTCATCATTGATACGGATCCTGGCATTGATGACGCCATTGCGCTGGGATTTGCCCTGGCTGCAAAGGCGCTGGATATCAAGCTCATTACTACAGTGAGCGGAAATGTTGGCATCGAGAACGTCACCAATAATACTCTCAAGTTGCTCAAATTTTGGAATCAGCACGTACCTGTTGCGCGTGGTGCCGCTGAGCCGCTGCTCAGAAAGCCTATGGATGCGAGCGATGTCCACGGTGCATCGGGCATGAGAGGTTATGAGTTCGACGGCATCCAGCCAGATTGTCTGCTCGAAGAAACTGCACTTGAAGCACAATATCGTGTCATCATGGAAGGCGCTTCTGCTGGCGAGAAAACCACGCTGGTGACGCTTGGCCCTCTGACTAACATTGCACTGCTGCTGAAAGCATATCCACAGGTCAAAGAGCATATCGACCGTATTGTCATGATGGGTGGCGCTCTGACCCGCGGAAACCTTGGTGTCATGTCTGAGTTCAACGTTGGTGTTGACCCCGAGGCGGCAAAGATTGTCTTTGCATCTGGCGTTCATGTGGCTATGGTTGGCCTTGAGGTGGGTGACGCTGCTCGCGTCATGCCCGAGGACATCGAGAACATCCAGAATTCCGGCAAGAGTGGTGATATGCTTGTCAAGCTGCTGCTTAACTATCGTGTCCACTACAAGGAGGAGGGCTTCAGCATGTACGACCCAACAGCCGTGGCGTACCTGCTGGCCCCTCAGATGTTCGAGACTAAAGACGTGTTTGTGGACGTTGAGTGTGCTGGTGGCTTAACCGCTGGCTGCACCGTCGTTGACCTGGCGGGATACCTTGGCGAGAAACCCAATGCAACGGTATGCGTTGGCGTTGACCAAAACGCTTTCCGTACCTGGTTTGTTCACCAGATCCAAAAGTGCAACGTCCTCGACGGCTCCGCCTCTGCAGTTGAAGGTGTGTTGTTGGACTAGATGCTGCTGAACTAACATCGTCGCTTCAAAACTTACAAGAAAAAAAGCCTCTTCTCGCCGTTGAACTGCGTCCCAAAACTTGGACGAATTTAATAAAGAGCTAGGCCACCAAGGACTGATTCCGGAACTCCTCCGGGGTCAGTCCTTTCAGTTTAACCTGACGTCTTTGTGTGTTCCAGTACATAACATATGCGTCCAAATCAGCTTTGAAAGACTCAAAGTTAGGCCACGTTCTTCCTCGGAAGAACTCGTCTTTCAGATGACCAAAGACCTGCTCGGTAGCACCGTTATCTATGCAGTTACCCTTTCTGGACATGCTCTGGACAATTCCTGCATCTTTCAGTCGTCTACACCATGCGCTGTGCTGATACTGCCAACCCATATCGCTATGCAGAATCGGAGTTACGCTTTCAGGTATCTTCGCTAAAAGTTGATCGAGAAGAGCTATTTGCTGAACCATGTTTGGACCCCTCGACACACTCCATGCAACAATCTCTTTGCTTCCGAAGTCATAGACGGGAGCAAAGTATGCCTTGCCCCACGCCTGCTTGAACTCCGTGACGTCGGTACCCATCTTCTTCCATGGTCCATCAGCAGAAAAGTCGCGTCCTATGACGTTTTCAAAGGTCTTGCCGACAACACCTTTATAGGAGCTATAGCGGTGATAGTCTGTCTCACGCCGTATCTTACAGTAAATACCCATCTCACGCATGATTTTAAGAACAGTCTTGTCGGCGATCCTCACTCCCAACTCAGCGCGCAGACACATGGCTATCTGTCTGTGACCACAGCCGTTTGTAGTACGCGAGAAAATCTCTGCAACCGCGCGGTGTAGCTCTGGGCGTGTCAGCTTTACTGGGTGTGCCAGTGCGTAGTAGTAGGTGGACCTCGAAAGCCCTGAGCACTCTAGTAGATGGTGTAAAGAGTATCCCTCAGCACGCAAAGCACTCACAGCTTCAACCTTTACCCCGGTCAGAGCTCGTCTTTCTCGACCAGGGCGCGCAATTTTTTTAAGTAGGCTACCTCGGTCTCGAGCCTGCGGCAGCGCTCCTCAAGTTCCTGCTCGCGGGTGCGTTTCTGTGGCTTGGACGTAGAACCTTTAGGTCTTCCTTTTGGTTTTGGCTTAAGAGCCTCTGCGCCACCTGTACGATAGAGCTTGCACCAGCTCTTAAGTGGTGCCAGCGACATAATCTTAAACTTGGCCATTGCCTCAGTCCTTGTCATGCCACCCTCAACGACAGCTCTTGCTGCAGCAACTTTTTGCTCGTAGGTATAGGGAGCTTGCTTGCCATCCATGGTCAGTAGCACCTCGCTTCCAAACGCGTGGTATATATAGTGCCATGTTTTTACAGCTGAGAGTGAAACAGAAAGAGTACTTGCAACCGTACAAGATCCCATACCGGAAGCAAAGAGCTCTGCTGCCTTTCTCCTCACCTCTACATCGTACTTTACCCTACGATCCATACGCATAAAAAGCCTCCCATTTCTTATGTCCAAGAAATGGGAGGCAGTTCACGTTGAGAAGAGGCTTTGTTGTGCGTAAAAGTGCTGGTCAATTGACCTTCTCGCCAAATTCCACGCCGGATATTAGAGCTCTTCGTAGACAGGGAACCACTTGAGGGCATCAACTGCCTCTTTTGCATTGGCAATTGGCTCGCGGTTCAGACCCTGCTTAATTGCCTCCTCTGCAACGCCAACAGCAATGCGCTCAGAGAACTCGGTAATCTTGGAGACTGGAGGAAGAATTGCCGCGCCAGGTTTTGTGGCGTCAACGATTCCACCAAGTGAGTGAGCTGCCAGCGAAATCATCTGGTCTGTGAGTAGGCGAGCTTTTGATGCAAGTGCACCAAGTCCAAGGCCTGGGTAAATTAAGGCGTTGTTAGCCTGACCAATTTGGTAAGTTACACCGTTGAGCTCGACGTCATCGGATGGAACGCCGCAGGCTACAAGCGCGCGACCGTCTGTCCAGGTAAGCAGGTCTTGGGCGGTTGCTTCCGCAAGTTTAGTTGGGTTGGAAAGAGGGAAGACCATGGGGCGCTCGCAATGAGCTGCCATCTCACGAATGATCTCCTCGGTGAAGGCGCCGTGAACGGTAGAGGTGCCAACCATGATTGTTGGGTGGACCGTCTTTACAACGGCTGCGAGGTTGGTGAGCTCATCAGCGTTTGCGAACTCAGAACGCTTGCGAGCAAATGGCTTCTGCTGTGGAGTGAGGTTGTCCATATCGTCGAAGAGTAGACCCTGACGATCTACCAGGTAGAAGCGCTTGCGAGCCTCTTCACGGTCCATTCCCTGGTCCACAAATTCCTGCAGCACACGCTCAGCGATGCCGCAACCAGCGGTTCCTGCACCAAAGCAAAGGTATACCTGGTCGACGAGTTTCTCGCCAGAAATATTGAGGCCGCCGAGGATGCCTGCAAGGGTAACAATACCAGTGCCCTCGACGTCGTCGTTGAAGACAGGGTAGGTGTTCTTGTAGCGGTCCAGGATTGCTGCAGCGTGCGAGCGGCCGAAGTCCTCGAAGTGCAGGTAGAGATTAGGGAAGAGCTTCTCTACGGTGGTTACAAAGTTGTCAATGAATGCGTTATAGCGGTCTTCATCAACTCGCTTGTGACGCTCTCCCAGGTATAGCGGGTCATTGAGCAGTTCCTGGCGATTGGTACCAGCATCAATAACAACAGGCATGATGCGATTAGGGTCAACACCAGCTGCGGCAGTGTAAACCATGAGCTTGCCAACGGAAATTTCGACACCGTTAGTGCCCCAGTCGCCGATGCCCAGAATTGCCTCTGCGTCGGTGACGACAATCAGGTCGATGTCTCTACCTGCGGCTGCGTTCTTCAGCGAGGTTTCAAGGTCCTCAGGACGATCAACTGACAGGAAGCATGCATACTGTGGATCGACATAGCGCTGAGAATACTGCTCAATATCTGGAGCAATAGTTGGGTCGTAGACAATAGGCATGAACTCTTCAACGTGCTTGGAGAACAGGTTGTAGAACAAAGTGCGATTCTCGGAGAAAAGCCTCATGAGATAGTGACGCTTTGTCTCGAGGTCAGAATACTGCTGGAAAAGCACGTATGCCTGCTCAGCCTGCTCCTCAATGGTCTGGATGTTTGGAGGAAGAAGGCCTACCAGGCCATATTTCTGTCTCTCCTCTTGCGTGAATGCGGTTCCCTTGTTCAAAAATGGATCGTTTAGCAGTTCAAAACCTGTTTTCATGATGCCTCCCTAGTGCATCGATTTACTTTAGAGTTGAAACACAGCACAGAGGTTGGCGTGGAAGTGCTTAACACTTGAAGACTCGAGGCATAGGAAGCTTATGTTCCTGCAGCAAAACAGCAGCTGTGAAATATGCTCGAGAGCAATTCGTGTGGATTGTGTTCTGCTCTAGTTGTGATAACAATACCCATATTCTGTTATGTATTTACGAGATTTAGAAGAAATTTCCTTCTTTTTTGAAAAACTTTTCTTGTAAAACATATATGTTCAACTGTGCATTTATATTTTGACTTAACCGTCGAGTAAGCTTTCAGGTCGTTGGTGCGTCCAGGTGTTGGTTCTGGGGAAGGTTTAATGCCATGCTCAAGGTGTAATGTCACAAATTTAGTTGCAGAAATTTTGGAGTAAAACCGCCGTATGGCTGCTGTATAACCATGGCAATATTGCTTTAATAGCAAAAATTTAGGACAGAATTATCGCCAACTGCGGCTTTGTTGCGCGTTCGGGGAGCAAGTGGTAAAAAATGCGTTTAGTTGGGGTATACAGTGACGGTTGATTTTTATGCAAACCATCCACCTGCGGTTTTGAGACGGACAAAAATAACAAAATATGGAT
>NZ_CAUSFQ010000069.1:0-7480 GCF_963530955.1 Lancefieldella parvula
TCATCGATGGTGTCGTCTCTGGTGCTGTAAAAGGCTAAATCTCAATGTATTACAGCAAGCTGTAGGCATTTCTGAAAGGTTTTATCATGGCAGAAATCGTTTTGAAGAATATAAAAAAGATTTACCCAAATGAGAAGAAGCGCAAGACTCTCTTTGGTAAGAAAACTGAGCAGAAAAAGAGCAATCTTGAGGTAACTGAAGAAGGCGTTGTTGCTGTTCAGGATTTCAATCTCACTATTAAGGAGCACGAGTTTGTTGTGCTTGTTGGCCCTTCGGGTTGCGGAAAATCTACTACACTGCGTATGATTGCAGGTCTAGAAGATATTTCTTCTGGCGAGCTTTATATCGATGGAAAGCTTGTTAATGATGTCGCACCAAAAGACCGAGACATTGCAATGGTTTTCCAAAGCTATGCGCTGTATCCAAATATGACCGTTTATGACAATATGGCGTTTACTCTTAAGCTTAAAAAGGTTGATCCACAAGTTATTGACGAGAAGGTCCGTGCAGCTGCAGAAACATTAGGTATTACAGCATATCTTGATCGTAAGCCAAAGGCACTTTCTGGTGGTCAGCGTCAGCGCGTTGCAATTGGTCGTGCAATTGTCCGTGATCCAAAAGTCTTCCTGATGGATGAGCCACTCTCAAATCTTGATGCAAAGCTGAGAAATCAGATGCGTACAGAGATTATTAAGCTTCGTCAGAAGGTTAATGGAACCTTTGTTTATGTTACACACGACCAAACAGAGGCAATGACCTTGGGCGACCGCATTGTCATTATGAAGGATGGCTTTGTTCAGCAAATTGGAACACCACAAGAAGTGTTTAATAGACCGGCTAATCTCTTTGTTGCTGGCTTCATTGGCATGCCTCAAATGAATTTCTTTAACGCACATCTTATTCGCGTGGACAATGAGTTCCATGTGGAGACAGAAAACATGTCATTTGAAATTTCTCCTGAGATGGCTAATCTGTTAGCACAGTCTTGGGTTGCTGCGCCAGCAACAGATGTCATTGTCGGCATTAGGCCCGAGCAAATTTATTTGACTGAGCCAAATGGAATTGGCGCTTTCAAGGGCAATCTTGAGGTAAGTGAGCTTATGGGCTCTACTGTTCACCTTCATGTTCATACTGAAGACGGTAATTTTGTCCTTATTGTTCCAGCAACTGAACTTGCAAAACGAGACCTCAAAATTGGTGATGAAGTGTGGTTTAAATTCGAAGACAATGCTGTTCATCTCTTTGATAAGAATACGCAAGATAATCTAGTTAAGTATTAAACCTTTGTACTGGCTTATCTTGAAAAGATAAGCCAGTACTCTTTTTGTGAAAGAGGCAACTATGGGACGAGCAAGCGGAGTACTTATGGCCGTTTCTTCTCTTCCAAATTCATATGGGATTGGCACGTTTGGCAAAGAAGCCTACGATTTTATTGATTTTCTCGTCAGGACAAAACAAAGGTATTGGCAGGTTTTGCCTCTTACTACCACAAGTTATGGTGACTCTCCTTATCAGTCTTTTTCTGCTGCAGCGGGAAGTCCTTACTATATAGATTTAAAAAATCTTGAGAAACTTGGCTATTTAAAGACAGATGACTTTGAAGATATTTCTTTTGGGACTAGCAATACTTGTGTTGATTATGGTGCACTTTTTGTAAATCATCGTCGTTTACTTAATCGTGCCTTTGATAGGTTTATGCAAGATGTTCCTGCTGATTTTGAGAAGTTCTGTCATGATCATGCAGAATGGCTTGATCCATATGCGGAGTTCATGTCTCTAAAGGAAGAGTTTGGACATAAAGCCTACTGGGAGTGGCCAGAACTTTATCAGCACAGAAACGAGACTACTGCAAAAGAAATTAAGAAACTGCAAAAGTCAGTTTTGTATCACAAGATGACTCAGTATTTCTTCTTTACTCAATGGGCAAAGGTTAAGACTTATGCCAATAAAAGGGGAGTACTTATAATTGGTGATCTTCCCATTTATGTCTCGCGCGATTCTGTTGAGATGTGGGCACAGCCAGAACTGTTTAAAACGGATGAAACAGGACGACCTATTACGGTTGCGGGCACTCCTGCTGATCAATTTTCTTCCACCGGTCAATATTGGGGAAATCCCATTTATAACTGGGAGTATATGAAGAAATCGCACTATTCATGGTGGGTTTGGCGTGTACAGACAAATCTTGAGATGTTTGATGTGCTTAGAATTGATCATTTTAGAGGTTTTGAAGCCTATTGGGAGATTCCTTACGGAGCTGCAAATGCTACAGAAGGCAAATGGACTAAAGGGCCAGATTTGGAGCTGTTTAAGGAACTGGAAAAGCAGCTGGGTAAGCTTCCAATCATTGCGGAAGACCTTGGCTTAATTACACCAGAACTCATTGCCATGCGAGACAAAACTGGTTTCCCAGGAATGAAAATCTTGCAGTACGGATTTGATGGAAAGCATGATTCAAGAGATCTTCCTCACAATTACACTGCAAATTCCATTGCTTATGTGGGAACGCATGATAATCCAACTGCTCGTGGTTGGTATGAAACTCAGGCTACTGATAGAGAGCGTGAACAGGCAGATATTTACCTTCATCGCTCAAAAGATGAGCCAATTGGTGAGGCGCTTTCACGTGGAATTGCAGCTTCTGTGAGTGACACTTGTATTCACACCATGCAAGATCTTCTCGGCTTAGATGATTCTGCACGTATGAATGTTCCAGCCACTGTTGGAGGTAACTGGTGTTGGCGTATGAAGCAAGGAGCCATTACGCGTCACATAGAAGATTTTTTAAGAACTATTACTGAGATGTACTTCAGAGTGTACAAAGAGGAGAAGTAATGAACTTAGACACTTTGTCTCTTCAACAATTTAACCAACCTCTGTCTGAAATTACTGACAGGCAGGTTTTTGAATTACTGCTTCAAGTGGTTAAGAGTAAGTCAGAAGCTCTTCCGTTAAATAATGGTAAGAAGAGGCTCTATTACATCTCCGCTGAGTTTCTTATTGGCAAGCTGCTTTCAAATAACCTCATCAATCTGGGAATTTATAACGAGGTAAAAGCGCAGCTTTCTAAAGCAGGCCATTCGCTCGAAGACATCGAAGAGCTTGAAGTTGAGCCTTCACTTGGTAACGGTGGTCTTGGTCGATTGGCGGCATGCTTTATCGACTCCATGTCAACACTTGGTCTGCCAGGCGATGGTGTAGGCCTTAAGTATCATTTTGGCCTCTTTCATCAGCAGTTTTTAGATAGACAGCAAACTGCCGTTCCAGATGCTTGGCTTGCTGATGATAGGTGGCTTGAAGACGAGAAGACATCATTTACCGTGGAATTTAGAGATTTCTCGGTGACGTCTGAGCTCTATTCAATTGATGTTTTGGGATATGGCCGAACAAAGAAAAACAGACTTCGTTTGTTTGACCTGCAAAGTATCGACGAATCATTAGTTTCTGATGACGCTATTGATTTTGATAAGACTGCTTTAAAAAAGAATCTAACACTCTTTTTGTATCCCGACGATTCGGACGAAGACGGTCAGCTTCTTCGTGTGTATCAGCAATATTTTATGGTTTCAAATGCTGCACAGTTGATTGTTAAAGAGGCGGTTGAGCGCGGCAGTAATGTTCATGACCTCGCTGACTATGTTGTGATTCAGATTAACGATACGCACCCCACAATGGTAATTCCAGAGCTTATTCGTATCTTGACTGAGAAATATGATATCTCGTTTGAAGAGTCTGTAACCATTGTTTCTTCACTAGTTGCATACACAAATCATACGATTTTGGCAGAAGCTCTTGAGAAATGGCCTCTTAAATTTATCGAGGAAGTTTCTCCAAAGATTGCTTCGATTATCAAAAAGCTTGACGAACACATCCGTAGTACCGTTGCAGATCCAAGTGTACAAGTCATCATTGATAAGAAAGTTCACATGGCTAACCTTGCCATTCATTACGGCTTTAGTATCAATGGCGTTGCAGCGCTTCATACTAAGATTTTGGAAGAGACAGAGCTCAAGCCATTCTTTGATTTGTACCCAGAGAAATTCTCTAACAAAACTAATGGAATCACTTTCCGTCGCTGGCTAATGGGTTGTAATCCCGAGCTTGCCGAGTATCTTGATGCGTTGATAGGAGATAGCTGGAGAACAACTGGTAATCTCGAGGGACTTTTAGAGTATCAGAATAACGATGAAGTTCTTAATAGGCTGCAAGAGATAAAGCATATAGCCAAAGATAGAATGAGCAAGTTTTTGCTGGACAATCAAGATACAAAAGTTAATGCCGACTCCATTATTGATGTCCAGGTGAAGCGTTTCCACGAATATAAGCGTCAGCAAATGCTATTGCTTTATTTGATTTGGAAATATTTTGATATTAAGTCTGGACACCTTCCAAAGCATCCTATTACTGTCATTTTTGGTGGTAAGGCTGCACCAGCATACGTGGCTGCTCAAGATATCATTCATGCAATTCTTGTTCTCTCGTCTTTGATTGCAAACGATGCAGATGTTTCACCATATCTTCAGGTGATAATGATCGAGAATTACAACGTTACTGCCGCTGAGCACGTTATTCCAGCAGCAGATATCTCTGAGCAGATTTCACTGGCTTCCAAGGAGGCTTCTGGAACTTCCAACATGAAGTTCATGCTTAACGGCGCTGTTACCGTTTGCACAGTTGATGGTGCAAATGTAGAAATTGCCGACTTGGTAGGCAAGGAGAATATCTACGCGTTTGGTGCTTCAAGTGATGAGGTTGTAAGCCTTTATGAGCACAAAGGTTACAAAGCAAAAGAGTTTTATAAGAAGCCTCAGATTAAACCACTCGTTGATTTCTTAATTAGCCCAGAGTTTATTTCTCTTGGTAATGAGGAGCGCCTGGAGCGTCTTCACAAAAACTTGTGCTCAAAAGATTGGTTTATGACGTTGCTTGATTTGGAAGCATATATTTCAACAAAAGAGCGCGTGTTCGATGATTATGAGGATAGGAGAGCGTGGCTCCAGAAGTCTCTTGTAAATATTGCTATGGCAGGAACGTTCTCATCTGATAGAACTATTGCTGAATATAATGACGAGATTTGGCGACTTACTCCTGATAAGTAGATGTAAGTAATACGGACCAGCAAACCGCCACTTAAGCCAGCGGTCTAATGTAGTTTTAACAAGCGGCCTTAACAAGTGGACTTAACAAGCGGCCTAGACCAGTAGTCTAGGCCGCTTGAATGTGTTCCTCTAGCGATTTAATGAACAAAAATATCATCTGTTTTGGTCTCATCTGCATAAATGACAAGAAATGAGCTATGGTATATACATAAATATTCACCCTTCACGCTGAAAGAAGGATGTATGAACAGCACTTCTGTTAGAAGCGTTAGAAGCACTCGATTTTCTCGCTTCACGGTTTTAGCAATTCTTATGCTATTTGTGGGTGCAATTTTGGCGTTTGCTCTGCCACACACAGCATTTGCTGCTGACCCAACAGTTTATTCCGAAGATGTGGACGGCGCTCCGCTTGACGGTACGCAGACCGTGGCAAATCCATTCCCTGACTTTATTTCAGATGCTGAAATTCAGGCAGAGATTACTGCTCAGGCTGCTAAACCGCGAGAGGACCGTACAGGTGTCATCGCGCGTTATTACTGGGTAAAGCCTGATGGAACTGCGCTCAAGCTGGACATGGATCCAACTAAATATTCTGTTGCGCAGATGATTGCCGAGGGCGGAGAAATTCGTGCTTACTACGTCCTTCTCGGCGATACAGAGAATCTGATCAACTTCCCACACAATGATCCAAATGGTTATGGCCTGCGTAAGGTGGCTGTTTCGGCGCATGCTGCTGTTGATACGTACAAGCCAATGGATGCAACAGGTGCTCTTTCGGGTGGTGGTCCAAAGAATAATTTGATGTTTACCGTCAAGGTCAATGGTCAGTCTATTATGGGTGGCACTTCTTATGAAGAGCCTGCTGCTGTATTTACTGCACCAGTCACAGCTCGTCAGTACATTGAGTTCTCCGCGCCATTGAACATCTCTGATAGGTCTTATCAGCTGGGAATTCAGGGTGGCATTAAGAAATCTTGGGGAGGCACTCACGCATACACCAAACGTTATCCTGCGCGTGTCATTGATACAGCAACGGCTGTGTATCACTATGTCGACGATCTTGCATACAGGCAGCTTAATGGCCTTGGTCTAAGTGATCCTATTGCGCAAAGAAATGCTGGCCTTCCTATTTATGGTAACGGTGCAGTAAGTGTTCTTGGTCTTGATGATCTGGCTGCTACATATACAACCTCCGCAGCATTTGAGGATCGTCAGGTGTCTGCGCGTTACAACACAAAGGGTCATGTTGTGTACATGCCCGAGTATGCTGGCGTTGCTGCAGATGACTCTGTTGCCGGCGGTAATAAGTTCGAGACTGATCCTTCAACCAATCTGTTGCTGACCACTGTTCGCAAGTCGGTTGACGAGATTAAGTCTGCGGGACCTGGTGATTCTTACGTCTACATTGCAAACGATATCGATGTCCCAGAGGGAACATCTCTTGCAATTGGTACGTATAACTCTGGCCCTCGCGATAATTCGGTTTTGGCCCCTGGCTTCAACGCAGACGGTTCTGTAAACCGTACCAGGCAGTATTACCTCACGTATCGTGCTGTTCCTTCTCCTTTGAAGCTTGTGAAGACTGACTCTGATGATGCTTCCAAGCCTGTTGCTGGTGCAACTTATAGCCTATACAAGGCTGATGGCACACTGGTTAAAGAGGGGCTTACTACTGGTGCAGACGGTACCTTTACATCCGGAGATGTTCTTACAAAGACTGAGTTGACTACGCTGGTTCAGAACACTGCTGCAACTGCAGATTTGCTGACTAAGGGTATCTATCAGGATGGAGATAAGTTCTATCTGACGCCAGGCAATTATTACCTGGTTGAGACTGCATCTCCAGAGGGATATGAGCTCAATGCAAATCAGATTCCATTTACGGTAGCTCCTGCAACATTCAATGCTGCAGACCAGACCATTGTTCCTACGGAAGTTGCTACAGCCGATAAGCCAATAACTCCTACACCAACCCCAACGCCGGATCCTAATCCAGAGCCAAAGCCTAAGACTCCTAAGAAGAAGAGGTCTAACCTGCCAGATACTGGCGATGCAATGTCCATTGCAAGCGCACTTGCTGCTGCAGGTATTATTGCTTCCGGTCTTGCGTACTCTGTAAAGGCTCGCCGTTAGTTTTGGCGTATAGATTACAAGTGCAAAGAAGGCTGTGCTTCGCACAGCCTTCTTTTTTGCTGGTAAAGTAGAGCAGGGTAGATGCTTAGTTGGGCGTTGGCCTACGCAGTCTGTGCAATCAACACTGTTTGAGGCAAAAGATATTCTTTAAGTGGTAAAAAATGCGTTTAGTTGGAGATTTCATTTTTCTGCATACAACGTTTGCCCAGATAAAAGTTTTTGAGGCGGTAAAAAATCGTCTTAGTTGG
>NZ_CAUSFQ010000070.1:0-7337 GCF_963530955.1 Lancefieldella parvula
TTGGTAAGCACACCATAGTTATGCAGAGCCATACCTGGAATAAAGGTGGTGTGATATTGCAGGAGGTAACGCTGACCCTGGGAGAAGTCAACGCCGCTCAGGTTAAGGTGGTAGGAGTGGCCGTCAGCTGCAATAGAAAGAGCACCATTAGGAATGGTGACCTCCTGAAGGTTGCTGAAGTTACCCGTTCCATCAAAGTCTGCACGATAGAGGTGGAAAGAGTTGGCAATGTAGGTTACCGATGCTGGCAGATCGCCACCGTTTCTATCAGAGAGGGAGTCAGAGAACTCAACACCAGTCATGTTAGAAGCGGAGTAGTTAAGACGAACATACCAAAGTACCTCAGACTCAGTACCGCTGACAGGACCGCCCCACTTGTTGAGCCACTCTTCGCCAATGGTGTTCTTTGGACGAACAATCATGTTGAGAGGAACAGCGGTGCCGTTAACGCCAAAATCAATGTGGGTATTATCCCCTGCGTTGATGGCGTCGCGGTCGTAGAGAGCGGACAGCGAGAAAGTGCCCTTAATCTGGGTGTGGGTGTTTGCATAGTCTGTATAAACAACATGCAGGGTACCGCCGTAAATGCTACCTGCAGCTGGAGTTGGATAAGCCCAAGCTACGGTTGCACCGTTAGGATCTTTAACTTCAATTGGAGTTGTATTTTGTGTGGCAGTGAACTGGACTTTATCGGGCAGGGTAATATCAAAATAGTCACCTTCTGCCACGGTAGATGCGGTAGATTCCCAGTTAATTGTAATATGGTACAGATTATCAGTGGTAATCTCATTTACTGGTGTATAGGTATCATCAGCCACAGACATGCTGGTAATTTGAACTGGTGAAACAGTTGCAGCAGAAGCGAATGTTGTCACAAAAGTAACAACAATCATAAATGGCACAAGAAATGCACCTAGTCTGACCAGTACTTTTTTCATAAACTAAACTCCAATTCGTCTTGCGAGCGTGAGAAAATTATTGCAGATAGGCACTTAAAAACTGTTATTAGTTTTTGTCGTCACAAAACAATTACATTTCAAATTACCGTACTTTTGACCTGCTCTTCTCGCCATATTCTGGGTTTGTAAATTGTTAGAAATTAGTAGCATTTCTCGTCAAATTATAGAACTTTGACGTCTTTTATTTGCACAGATTAAGAAGACTTTTTGGCGCAGACAATCTCTCGTGGTGTTATTGGCTGGTTGAAGGTATTATTAAAAGCAATAAATTCGTGGTAGAGATATGTGCTTATACGTGCGGCATTGCGCGTCGGCACAGAATCCAAGAGTGACCGGGAAACCGGAGAAGCGGAGTCATGCATGAGCGAGTCCAGGCCCAAGCAGTTTGTTGCAGTTCTAGACTTTGGTGCCCAGTACGGCCAGTTAATTGCACGTCGCGTGCGTGATCTTAACGTCTACTCCGAGATTGTTCCTTGTGATATTTCCGCAGATGAGCTTCGTGAGCTTAATCCATCTGCGCTTATTTTGTCTGGTGGCCCTGCTTCCGTATATGCTGAGGATGCGCCAAAGATTGATCCAGAGATTCTGGAGCTTGGCCTTCCTGTCTTTGGTTTCTGCTATGGACAGCAGATTATGGCGGTTACCCTGGGCGGCACCGTTGGACATACCGAGAAGGGCGAGTATGGCCCAGCTCATCTGACCCGCGCAGGGGAGAGCCGCATTTTTGACGGCACCGCTGAGCAGCAGACTGTTTGGATGAGCCACCGCGATGCAGTGTCTGAGGTTCCAGAAGGCTTTACTGTTACCGCTTCAACTGACGTGTGCCCTATTGCAGCTATGGAAAACGCCGCTAAAAACCTGTATTCCACTCAGTTCCACCCAGAGGTCAACCACACCGAGTGTGGTTCCCAGATGCTTTCTAACTTCCTGTTCAATATCTGTGGTTTTGAGAAGACGTGGACCATGGACAACATCATTGAGCAGAAGGTGGAGGAGATTCGCCAGAAGGTTGGCAATGGCCGCGTTATTTTGGCGCTTTCCGGCGGTGTTGACTCTTCCGTTGTCGCAGCTCTTGTTCACCGTGCCATTGGCGATCAGCTTACCTGCGTGTTTGTTAACCACGGCATGCTCCGCAAGGGCGAGCCAGAGATGGTTGAGCAGGTTTTCCGCAAGCAGTTCAACGTGCCTCTGATTCACGTTCACGCAGAGCAGCGCTATGCAGAGCTTCTAGCTGGCGTTACCGAGCCAGAGATGAAGCGCCGTCTTATTGGCACCGAGTTCTGGAAGGTCTTCTTTGACGAGGCTCAGAAGTTGGACGGCGTTCAGTTCCTAGCACAGGGTACCATCTACCCTGACATTATCGAGTCCGGCGCTCGTAAGACCGGCGGCAAGGCTGCAACCATCAAGAGCCACCACAACCTGATTCCATTCCCCGAGGGCGTTCACTTTGACCTGATTGAGCCCCTGGATCACTTCTTCAAGGATGAGGTCCGTGCGCTGGGCGTTTCGCTTGGCCTGCCAGAGAACCTTGTCTACAGGCAACCATTCCCAGGTCCTGGCCTTGCTATCCGCATCATTGGCGACGTTACCCCAGAAAAGCTTGAGATTCTCCGCAACGCCGACGCTATTGTCCGTGAAGAGATTGACGCTTACAACGCCCAGCTCTTTGACGAGACAGGCGATCGTAACTCCGAGCACAGTGTGTGGCAGTACTTTGCCGTGCTACCCGACATTAAGTCCGTTGGCGTTATGGGTGACGAGCGTACGTATGCTCGTCCAGTTATCCTGCGCGCCGTTGAGTCGAGCGACGCTATGACCGCTGACTGGGCAAAGCTTCCTTATGAGTTGCTGACCCGCATTTCTTCCCGTATTGTCAGTGAGGTTGCTGGCGTTAACCGCGTGGCCTATGACATTACTCCTAAGCCACCTGCGACCATTGAGTGGGAGTAGGACGACAGGGTTCTGACCTGCGATTTTGAGTGCCGCACTATGCCGCTGAGTTTCGTTTCGTACGAGAGTCATGACAAAGCCACCAGCGACGGAGATGAGTAAAAGCGATTAAAGAGCCTCCGTTCCCTGCGTTGGGACGGAGGCTCTTTCTTTGCCGTTTTACTCCCTTGTCTCCGTTCGGGGATTATTTCTTGCTCATTTAGGGCTATTCGCGCTGAAAGATTTTGACTAGCTTGGTGTCCTTTATTTCGTAGACAATGTCTGCGACGTTCTCGACCAGCCTCTTATCGTGGGAGACGAACACTATCGTTCCGGCATAGGCGCTCATCATCTGCTCGAGGGCTTCGGCGCTCTTGATGTCCAGGTAATTTCCAGGCTCGTCCATGAGCAAGATGTTGTATCTGCCCAGCAGCATCTTCGCGAGTAGCAGCTTGATGACTTCGCCTCCCGAGAGAACGCCAACGTCCTTTGTCAGGTCGCGCGGTCCGATTCCCATAGAGGCGAGGATGCCTCGAATTTCGGTCATGCTGTACTCGCAACCATCCTGCATGAACGAGATCGCAGACTGACGGGCGTCGAACTTGTAGCCTGTTTGCTCGAAGTAACCGATCTCTGCCTTGGGAGAGATGTTGATACCGTCGGCGCGTCGAGCGATTGCCTTCAGCAGGCTGGTCTTTCCTGTACCGTTGCCACCGGTGATGGCCACTTTGGCACCGAGCGGTATCTCGAATTTCGCGTGGTCATAGAGCATGCAGTTGCCGAAGCTCAAGCTGAAATCGTCTGCCGAGATGGGAAATTTACTATGCAGTTCCAGGGCCTTGCTCTGGCGGAACCGCACGGCGCGAATGCTATCTGGGGCCTCAATCCCTTCGAGCGCTTCGAGGCGCTTCTCCATGTCCTTAGCCGCCTGGTACATCCTCTTCTGTTTGGTGCCGGTTGCTTTCTGATGCCCCAATCGACCTGCATACTCGTTGCTTTTTTTCGCAGCCTTCCGCTTGGCGTCGACCTGCCGTGCTTTTTTCCGTTGTTTTTCGATGGCGGCTTCGAGGCGATCGCGCTCGCGCATCGCCTCTTCGTATCGAGTCGCCTGAGCTTTGCGCTCTTCTTCTTTCTGTCGCAGATAGTCGGAGTAGTCACCCCAGAATTCGGAAATACCGCCGTCTTTGAGCTCCCAGATCTTGTCTACCACCTGGTCGAGAAAATGACGGTCATGGCTCACGATGAGCAGAGCCCCATCAAATGCCTTGAGTTGTCCGACGAGAAGGCGGATGCCGTCTTGGTCGAGGTGGCTCGTAGGCTCGTCGGCGAAGATCGCGCTTGCATGCTGGGAGAGTGCAGAGGCAATCTTGGCGCGTGTTTCCTCCCCGCCGCTCATCGTCTCCTGCGCCACTCCGGCGACGTTGAGACGGGAGAGCATCTCACCACTGTCCTGAGCCGCATCAAGGTCGAGTTCATCGAGTTGGCCGATGAGGGCAATGCTGCCGAAGCGCCTGACGTCGGCGTCCGCAATGGTAAGATTGCCGCTCAGAATTTTAAGCAGGCTGGTTTTGCCTGCGCCATTGTCTCCCACCAAGCCGATGCGATCGTAGGAGTAGATTTCCAACTCTTCGATATCCAGGATATCGCGGCCGGCATATTCCAAAAAGATGTCTTTAGCTTTGACTATGAGTTCCATAGGTTGAACCGCCTTTTGTGTATTAGCCTTTTACTGGAAGCGCAGCCATGCCAAAAAAGATTGCTCACGTCGATTTTTCGCCTTTGCCCAATTGCCGGCGCGAGCGTTTTGACCTTGCGCAAGCCGGCAAATCCGAAAATGATAGTTGGCGACGAATAAGGAGCGCGATGTGGGATGTCGGCGCAATACCTCGTCGTCGCAAGGGCTTGAAGGCTGACGCGTGAACCGATGGCTGCCGCCTCTTTTTTTCGAATACTTGGGCTATTGAATCCGCCCGGTATCTCTTTTCCCCACGTTTCGGACGCTCGGAGCAAGCAGCATAGCCATCGCAAGCAGTACCATGGTCGCTCCAGAGCCGACGAACCATAACGGAGCTCCAAGCAGATCCGCAAAAACGGAGGGGGCCGCGAGGCCCATGGGCATGGCCCACGCCATGATGGTTCCGTAGAGGCCGAAAACGCGGCCTAGGTACTCAGGAGGTATCTGCTCCTGCATAAGGGCAGTCTGGGTTCCCGCGTACAACGGGGAGCATGCGCCCATAAGAAAGCTCGCCGGTAGGAAAACGGCGAACAGCGACGGGCCGATCAATCCGGATGCGATTGCGACGACGCCGAAGCCGGCGATCGCGGCGACCATGGTGAGCGACCTATTGCGGAACCCTCCCGTGGCCGCCAAAATGCCGGACCCAGCCAGCATGCCTGCGGAGAAAAGGACCTCCACCAAAGCAGCATCCCCCGTGCTACCGCCAAAATGTCCCAAGGTCATTATTGGGAACAATGCCGCGAGTGGGGAGAACGCGAAAGCGAAGACGAACCCGCACCAAAGAAGGGCGAACAGCCCCCTGTATCCCCTGATCAGCTTGTAGCCGTCCGAAATCTCAGAGAAAAGTTCTCGAACTTTATTGGAAAAGGACGAGCTGCGGTCGGCTTCGTCGAGTCCTCCTGCGTCTATCTGAGCGGCGAGGACAGCTAGAGAAGCGAAAAGCGCCCCCAGCACGTCGAGGGCAATCATGGCGGTAATGCCCGCCACAGGATAAATCACTGCCGCGAGCGCGGCGCCAAGAATGTATCCGGCGGACTGAATCGCCTGCATCACTCCCGATAGGCGAACGAGATGCTCTGGCGGGGCGAGATGGGGCGTGAGGGATTGGGAGGCCGGCGTGTAGAACGAAGTGCCAGCTGCGCGGAGAAACAGGGCGATGAGTATTGACCACGCAGGTAAGCTGCCGGCCAACGAGGCAATCGCCAAGGCGGCGCCCACCGCGGCAACGAAGAGGTCGGCGCCGATGAGAACACGTTTCAAAGGCAGCCTGTCGACAACGGCGCCCGCAAGGACTCCGAACAAAGCAATCGGCAGAAAGCCTGCTAACGATGCCAGGGAGAGGAGGGAAGATGATTCTGTCGTGAGGGCGATATGCCAAATGAGACCCATTTGGAGAATCAAGCTCGTCAATGTCGACACGAGCTCCCCGCCCCATACGAAACAAATCTTAAATTGCCATGAATGGCACAGCGAAACAGACCTGCGCCGAGAGGTTTCAAATATCATGGTTATGTCCAATCGTGAAATGGCGTGCAGAAAAACAACGCGACGCCACAACAGCGCCGCTTTCTAGGCGCTCATCCACGTGCGGAAAAGACCAACCACGACACCCCTCCTTTGTTAATTCGGTCTGGCAAACCATGTAATATTAACGAGGCTTGAGTTTGCCTGTCAAGAATCGACCATCGGAAAGGGCAATCCTCTCTGGCCATTCGATTCCTTTTGTATCTTTGGTTGCATAGGTGACCCGCCAGGGCTATTACGCGTGGAAGAGGCGCCTGCCGAGCTGGCCGATGAGGCGCTGAAGATGGCCCTGGTCAGGCGAAACGATCCCAAGGGATGCGTACATCATTCGGATAGTAAGAATGTTGCCAGCAGGTTTTGCGGCAACCGCAAAGGAGCCGTATCCTGCAGCTGGAATCACGTTGCAGCATCCTGACCCGCATTCCGATTGGCGGACGGCCCGCTTCGGCATCCTGACCAGCACAGCGATCGAGCCTTGTCATTCCTTGGATATGCCGGTTGCTCGGGGCGGTCCCGACGGAGGCCCTCGCCTCCCCGGTCCGTGACCCAAGAAGGGCAAGCATGCTGATCTGCATGGCTGGTTCCTCCTTTATGTAGACGACCATGCAAAGAAGGGACAACCGAGGAGGCAGGTTACTGATGCGGGCTCCCGCACGCCCATGACTACCCGACGGGCTGTTTTTCATCTCCGATGCCCGCATTGCAGCATGAACGAATGTGCCTCGACATCTCTGCTGGCATGGTACGACTGGGATCGCACCTCGACGCATCCTTGCGCATACTGCCTTCCAAGTTTCGAAACCGGGAAGGAAAGTGTATGTGAGCGACGATATCGGCGCCGATTCGACGCTCGAGAGGGAGATTGCGCCGATTCTATCCATCGGGGATGCATTCCCGAAGATTCTCATCACTCGCACGAGGCATGAGCCCCATACCCGGGAGGGCGTGCTCGTGCTGAATTTCGCGAGGTGGCTGCTTGGCGGGTAGGGTTCTGAACGTCGCATTGGGATATCGCGCGACAGGGCACGCAGGGCTGTTTGTGCCCGCACGGGAAACGCCGTCGCCATGCGGGCGGCCTGTCGTGTCCGATTAGCCTTTTGCTAAACAGGCTTACGCCAACTCATGGGCAAGCCACCTGAGACTATTCACTTTGCTTATCGTTGACAAAGACCTGTGGCCTGCGGTTT
>NZ_CAUSFQ010000071.1:0-7223 GCF_963530955.1 Lancefieldella parvula
GTCGTGGTCTTTTAATGCTCGTTGGTAAGCGTCGTCGTCTTCTGTCTTACATCAAGGCAAACGACATTGAAGAGTACCGTACTCTTATTGCTTCCCTGGGTATCCGCGACAACATCCAGTAAGTTGGCTTTTTAGGGCGCCGTCTGGCGCCCTTTATGTTTGAGGCCCGTTTGCAATGGGGCAAACGGAGATAGAAGAGGAAAGAAATGACTAAAGTAACTCACGAATTTGACCTCTACGGTAAGCACTACACCCTTGAGGCTGGTGAGCTCGCAAAGCAGGCAACCGGTGCCTGTATCGTTAAGTGCGGCGATTCCACCGTACTTCTCACTGCAGTGGTTTCCAAGGAGCGTAAGGATTACGACTTCTTCCCACTGACTGTTGATTTTATTGAGAAAATGTACGCAGTTGGTCGTGTTCCTGGTGGATACCTCAAGCGTGAGGCTCGTCCATCCGAGAAGGCAACCCTTACTGCTCGTATGATTGACCGTCCTCTGCGCCCTTCCTTCCCAGAAGGTTTCCGCAACGAGGTTCAGATTGTTGCAACTTCTCTTGTTGCTGATCAGGTAAACGCTGTTGATACCATCTCTGTCATGGGTGCATCTGCTGCTCTGGCTGTTGGTGGTGTTCCTTTTGAGGGACCACTTGCATGCGTCCGTATTGGTCGCAGCGCTGATACCGGTGAGTTCCTAGTTAACCCAACCTACGAAGAGCGCGATCACTCTGATCTTGACCTTGAGCTTGGTGGCTCTTCAACCTTCATTTCCATGCTTGAGGCTGGCGCAGATGAGATCTCCGAAGAGGACATGCTCTCTGCTATGGCATTTGGCCAGGAGGCAATTGCAGCATTCTGCGAGGAGCAGAAGAAGTTCATTGCTAAGTGGGAAGAGGTTAACGGTCCTATTGTTAAGCGTGAGTACATCCTTGACGAGCCGATCGCTGAGGTTCACGACCGCATCTTTGCCTACTACGACCAGATGAGCGCTGCTCTTAAGGATGCTGACAAGCAGTCCCGCATGCAGAAGGTTGCTGACTTGATGGATGAGATCAAGGCTCAGTTCACCGAGGAGGAGCAGGAGCTTTGGAGCCGCGCTATTGCAGTTGAGCTCAAGGCTCTTGAGAAGCATGCAATGCGCGTCATGGTTGTTGAGACCGGCGAGCGTGTTGACGGCCGTGTAGCCAACGAGATTCGTCCAATCATGGTCAAGCCTGACTACCTGCCACTTGTTCACGGTTCTGGTCTTTTCCAGCGCGGTCAGACCCAGGTTCTCTCCATTTGTACACTTGGCATGCTCAACGAGTGGCAGCGTCTTGACACCATTGAGCCAATGGATGGCAAGCGCTACATTCACCACTACAACTTCCCACCATTCTGCACCGGTGAGACTGGCCGTATGGGCAGCCCTAAGCGCCGTGAGATTGGTCACGGAGCTCTTGCAGAGCGCGCACTTCTGCCTGTTATTCCTTCTGAGGAAGAGTTCCCTTACACCATTCGCGTTGTTTCTGAGGTAATGGAGTCCAACGGTTCTTCTTCCATGGCTTCTACCTGCGGTTCTACACTTTCCCTTATGGATGCAGGCGTTCCTCTGAAGCGTCCTGTTTCTGGTGTTGCAATGGGTCTTATCCAGGAGAATGGCAAGACTGTTGTTCTTACTGATATCCAGGGTCTTGAGGACTTCCTTGGCGACATGGACTTCAAGGTCTGTGGTACCACCAAGGGTATTACTGCAATGCAGATGGACAACAAGGCAACTGGTCTTACTCCAGAGATTCTGCGCAGCGCACTTCTTCAGGCTCAAGAGGGCCGTATGTTCATTCTGAACAAGATGCTCGAGCAGATTCCTGCACCTCGTACTGAGACCAAAGAGACCGCTCCACAGATCATCTCGCTTTCTATCCCAACCGATAAGATTCGCGACGTCATTGGCTCTGGTGGCAAGGTTATCCGCGGTATCCAGGAGGATACGGGCGCAACCGTTGACATCCAGGAGGATGGCACCGTCTTTATCGCTGGTACTAACGGTGCTGCCGAGGCTGCTGCCGAGCGCATCAAGGCTATTGTTAAGGTTCCAGAGGTAGGCGAGGAGTACACTGGTCGCGTTGTTGGTCTTCAGCCATTCGGCGCCTTTGTTGAGCTCCTTCCTGGCAAGGACGGTCTGCTTCATATTTCCCGCGTTGCACAGGGACGTGTCGAGAAGATCGAGGATGTCCTGGCTGTTGGCGACGAGGTTAAGGTTCAGGTCCTTGAGGTAGACGAGAAGGGCAAGATTTCTCTTGACCGTCTTGATAAGCCAGAGGCACCACAGGGTGCTCCAAAGAATGACCGTGAGGAGCGTCGTCCACGTCGTCAGAACGACAACGGCAACTCTGAGCGCAGGCAGCCACGTCGTCACCACGACGCATAAGGCACGCTCAAACTCAATGGGTTTCTCGCCACGCGAGGTCTTATAAAACATGAGGTATTGAAGAGAGCTTCGATGCATGTCGGAGCTCTCTTGTTATTCTGTTGAGATTTTGATTCTTTGGGAATATATAGCGTAATACGTGCAGATTTTTTATATAATTAAACAACATGTAGATTTTGCAAAAAGTCTTAGAGACGGCCCTTTGGGTTGCGTCTGTCATAGAAAGTTTTTGAAAGGAAACCGTTTTAATGCCTAAGAAAGACCCAGCTCTTAAAGTCATTCCTATGGGCGGACTTGATGGCATTGGCAAGAACATGACCGTTTTTGAATACGGTAATGATATGGTGCTTGTTGATGCTGGTTTGATGTTCCCAGATGACGAACAGCCTGGTATTGACCTAGTTTTGCCAGACTACACCTATGTACTTGAAAATGAAGATAAGCTTCGCGGTATTTTGATTACCCACGGTCACGAGGATCACATTGGTGCTCTTCCGTACCTGCTTATGGACCTTACTCGTAAGGTGCCAATCTATTCCAGTAAGCTTTCGCTTGGCTTTATTGAAGGCAAGCTTGCTGAGCACAAGATTGTGGGTACTAAGCTTCGTGAGGTTACTGATGGCTCAAAGGTCCAGCTTGGTGCCTTTGACATCACGTTCTTCTCGATGACTCACTCTATTCCTGCGGCTTTTGGTATTCATATGAAGACTCCTGCAGGAACGCTTATTCACTCTGGTGACTTTAAGCTTGATCAGACTCCAATTGATGGCGTGCGTCCAAATTATGCGGCTATCACCAAGTTTGGCTCCGAGGGTCTTGACCTGCTGTTGTCTGACTCAACCAACGCTAATCGACCTGGTATGACTCCATCCGAGGCTTCTGTTGGTGCGGCGCTTCGTCACATCATTAAGAATGCAACTGGTCGCGTCTTTGTTGCGTCGTTCTCAAGCCACATTCACCGCCTGCAGCAGGTGTGTGACGCTTCTGTTGCGGTAAAGCGCAAAGTTGTTGTTACGGGCCGCTCCATGATTACCAACACTAAGGTTGCCCGTGAGCTTGGTTATCTCAACATTGCTGATAAAGACATCATTGATGCTTACGATGTCGATAAACTTGCAGATGATCGCATTGTTGTTTTGTGCACCGGTTCTCAGGGAGAGCCTCTGAGCGCTTTGGCGCGTATGGCAAACGGAGAGCACAAGTCGCTTTCCATTCGTCCTCAGGACACCGTAATCATCTCTGCAACTCCTGTTCCAGGTAACGAGAAGAGCGTTCAGTCCATCATCAATGCTCTCTCTAAGATTGGCTGCGAGATTTACGACAAATCAAAGGCGCTTGTCCACGTTTCTGGTCATGGTAGCCAGGAAGAGCTCAAGCTTATGCTTGGTATGGCTCGTCCTAAGAACTTTATGCCAGTCCACGGTGAGGCTGTTCACCTACGCGCTCACGCAGAACTTGCTCAGCAGATGGGTGTTCCTGCAAACCGCATCTTTATTCTGGATAACGGCGACACACTTGAGATGAGAAATGGCAAGGTTACTCGTGGTAAGACTGTTGAGTCTGGCGTAGTGTACGTTGACGGCCTCTCTGTAACCGACGCAAACCCTGTTGTTCTTCGTGACCGTCAGCGTCTTTCCCAGGATGGCATTGTCACAGCTGTGGTAACCCTTGTTGGTCGCAATCTCAAGCCAGGCGTTGTTGAGATTTCTGGTCGTGGTGTTTCATTTGCTGATGATGACGAGCTTATGAATGACGCACAGAATCTTGTGAGAAATTCAATTGAGAAGGCCTCTAAGTCCGAAGGCGCAAACATTGAAGCAATGAGAAAGAGCGTTCGTAATGCCCTTTCTAACTTCCTTTGGAGCAAAACTCGTACTCGACCAATGGTTATTCCGGTCATTATGGAGGTATAAGCCCAATGCCCTCTAAACGCACCTCAAACGCAGCAAAAAGAAATTCTAGAAACGCCGCTTCTGCCCAGGCAGTAGGCTTGAGCCCACTGCAGAACGATATCATTGGTGTTGTTCTTGCAGTGGTTGCAATTGCTCTGTTTTTGTCCATTATTGTCCCTTCTAATGCTGTTATTACCAGCGCAATGGGTCATGGGCTTAAGCTCTGTTTTGGTACGGGAGCGCTACTTTTTCCCATTGCAGTATTTGTCTTTGCTATGACCTTCTTTATGCGTGATGATCAGGGAATCTCTACGCGTATTGCTATTGGTCTAACGCTGGACGTTCTTGCTGCCCTTGCTCTTATTTCACTTAACTTCCCAGGTGCCGAGGCTGCTCCAGATATGCTTCTGGGCACAAAAGTCCTAGAGGCTGCCGGCGGTTATGTGGGCGGCGGTATTGCTTGGGTTTTGCTGCGCTTTGTTGGCCGCGTGGTGGGCAATGTCCTTTTGGTTGGCTTTATTATTGCCGGTGTTGTTATCTGCGGCTTCTCCATCTCTGACATGGTTGAGCGCGTAAGCTTCCGCCTTGATGAAGCGCGCGAGAATCATCGCTACCGTAAAGAAGAGCGTGCTCTTGCAAAAGAAGAGGCGCTCTACGCTGCAAATGCTCCTCAGCCTGCAAAGAAGCAGGGTAGACGTGGCGCAAACAACCAGTCGTCTCTCTTTGACGAGACCGGTGAAGGGGAGACCACGTATCTGGGCAATCGCAAGACTTCTGTCATCAAGCGTGACGCCCGTCTTTACGAGGAAGAAGAGGCGCAAGAGGACGCAGGAGATGCTCCTACTACGCTCATTGATAAAGCTAAGAATAAGCTTCGTTCTAAGAAAAAAGACCAGCCAGATGATGCAGTTGTCGAGAAAAACGATGTTGCTGTAGCTGATGTTGCTCCTACAACAAAACAGGCTAAACCTAAGAGTAAAGCTAAAACGACACCTGATTTTCTCGCCACACCTGACCAGCTCAAGAGGCCAGGTGACAACGATGAGTCGTATGAGCTGCCACCATTTACCATTCTGAAGACAAACAAGAACTCGGCCACTTCTGCCGTAAGCGATGATGAGCTTGAAGCTACTGCTCAGAGACTCCAGGCTACGCTTGAGGAGTTTGGCCTTTCCAGCCAGGTGGTTGGTTGGACTGCAGGTCCTTCTGTTACTACATTTAAGATTTCGATGGGCGAGGGTGAGCGCGTCAACAAGATCACCAATCTTGAGGACGATATTGCGCTTTCACTTGCGGCAAAGTCTGTTCGTATTTTTGCACCAATTCCTGGAACTTCTCTAGTTGGTATTGAGATTCCTAACGAGAAAGCCCAGGCAGTCAACTTGGCTGACGTTCTTCCGTTTGCAAAAGGCGGTCCTCTTGAGTGCGCCTTTGGTCGCGATTCTGAGGGCAAGCCAATTGTTGTTGATCTTGCAAGTCTTCCTCACTTGCTGGTAGCAGGTACCACTGGTTCTGGTAAGTCTGTCCTGCTCAATGCCATTGTCATGTCTATGCTCATGCGCGCAACTCCTGAGCAGGTCCGCCTTATCATGGTTGACCCAAAGCGCGTTGAGTTTACGGGTTATGCTGGCCTTCCTCACCTGTATGTTCCAGTTGTTACCGAGCCAAGGCAAGCCGCAAGTGCGCTTCAGTGGGGCGTCACCGAGATGGAGCGTCGCCTTAAGGTATTTGAGCACTACAAAGTGCGTGACATTAAGACGTACAACAGAAATGTTGATGGCGATAAGTACGCTGATATGGAGAATCCTCCAAAGCATATGCCGTACTTTGTCATTGTCATCGACGAGCTTGCTGACCTTATGATGGTTGCTGGCAAAGACGTTGAGTCTTCCATTGTCCGTATTGCTCAGCTTGGTCGTGCTGCAGGTATTCACCTGATTGTTGCAACGCAGCGTCCTTCTGCAGACGTCGTAACTGGTCTGATCCGCGCAAACATTGACAACCGTGTTGCACTCTCAGTTGATAACTCTTTGAACTCCCGCATTATTCTGGACCAAAAGGGTGCTGAGCAACTGCTTGGTAAGGGTGACATGCTGGTTAAACTTCGTGGTAAGAAGCCTAATCGCGCACAGGGTTGCTGGGTCTCTGACGAGGAGATTGAGGAGACCGTTAAGTACATCCGCACTCAGCGCGTGGCCGAATATCACGACAATATCTTGACCGTTGCAACTCCAACACAGGCCGATGGCGCTGGCGGAGTTGGTGGTATGGCACAGGCAGACGACCCACTTATTTGGGAAGCTGCACGCATTATTGTGGATTCTCAGCTAGGTTCTACATCTAGTTTGCAAAGAGCACTCTCTGTTGGGTATGCTCGTGCTGGTAGAATTATGGATATGCTTGAGGCAAAAGGTGTTGTTGGCCCAGCCAACGGATCAAAGCCTCGAGAAGTTCTTATCGATAAAGATGCTCTTGAAGAACTCAAAGTTCAAGACGCTGCCTATAGGGAGGTAGAGTAAGCATGCCACGCCCTCGTTTTAGTGAGATGCTCGTAGAACGTAGACGTCAGCTCGGGCTTTCTATCACTCAAGCATCAAAGATTCTTCGCCTCAAGGAGCAGGCACTTATTGCTTTTGAGGAAGGCGATTTTACGAATATGCCTCAGAGCGGCTATGCTCAGGGCATGCTCTCTTCGTATGCTCGCTACCTGGGACTCAATCCGCGTGAGATTGTAGACCTCTTCCAGGAGGAGAGCTACGAGTTTGAAAACGGCACCTATTCCCATGAGCTTCGCCGTCGTACCCGCGATACTCAGTCTGGTCGTGGCATTGCTGGCTATGACGTTGTAAACGAGTCTGGTAGTAGGCCAAAGGCATACGTACAGTACCACGGTCTTCTCCCCACAGCGGGAGGACCAGCTGGCGAT